>NZ_JBEOPP010000003.1:0-161510 GCF_040310185.1 Shewanella sp. T24-MNA-CIBAN-0130
TCATAGCAAATCTCACTTCTAGTCTTGATTTATACTATAAGAATAAGCCAAAACTGACTCAGATGCATAGGCATGTTTTATAATGACTTTGCCGCTTTTAGTAATGCGATGATCGGCTTTTTCAAGCAGCTTTTGTTGATAAAATTCGGGTAACGATGATGAGGCAATATCAAAGCTGAGTTGAGCGGCGGTCGACACTTTATTGATATGTTGGCCACCCGCACCACTTGAGCGGACAAAGTGCCATTCAATTTCATTGTCTTGCAATATGACTCGTTGAGTAATTTGTATCATTGGGTTGTGATAGCCCCCTTCATTGACTGTCGATAAACCTATCGTTGTGCTTAAATGTCGCTAAGGCATGAGTGTTGATGTTGGGTGATGTAGGACTATTCTACCGCAGACGCGGAAAATTTTCAGAGTTGTCTTATGGTGATATCTGTGTTGATGTTTCAATGACCCGTTAGCCTTTAGCCGCGGGGGCGTTAACCCTTGGTCTTTAACTATGGGCTTTGAACTAAAAAGCCTGACTGGCCTCTGAGTTATTACATATTTAATGAAATGAATAGAATAGTTTTGCTATCATAAGCGCCATTGTCGCTTTACACGATAACATCACCGTATAAAGTCTGTTCTATGGCCTGATTATAAGGCTGGAGTTGCCGTTATGTTATGTCAAATCCCCGATATTACCAAGGGTGTCATTAGTTTATTTGTCAGCGGCCGTTTATCGGCCCAAGATTACCGAAGCCGTTTACAGCCCGCCATTAAGAGTTATCGTAAAGACTGGGATCAAGTGTGTCTTTACATTGAAGCGGATGTGTTATT
Organism: Shewanella sp. T24-MNA-CIBAN-0130; assembly: GCF_040310185.1. Taxonomy (NCBI): domain Bacteria; kingdom Pseudomonadati; phylum Pseudomonadota; class Gammaproteobacteria; order Alteromonadales; family Shewanellaceae; genus Shewanella; species Shewanella sp. T24-MNA-CIBAN-0130. The sequence goes on from NZ_JBEOPP010000003.1 coordinate 829, forward strand.
AGAAGGCTGGGAATTTGCTTCATTAACCGGCAGTGGTGAAGTACAGTTACCTGCGTTTGATGCCTTAGTGTTTGTGGGCGGCCCTGATTGGGTCGGTAATGCTGTTAGGTTAATGGGGCCGTTTATGCAAGGTGAAGTCGCCTGGTTTCCATTAGAACGTAAACAAGATGCGGTTACTTGGATCACCAAACGATCGCAATGTTAGTATTGATGTTATTACTTTAGAACAGGATAGCTTATGTCATTATCAAAATTATTTGCCGTATCAAGTGCGTTATTGTTAACCCTTAGTTTAACGGCATGTGCACCAGAAGTCGGTAGCGAAGCATGGTGTAAGCAGATGAAAGAAAAACAAAGTGGTGATTGGACTGCCAATGAAGCAGCCGATTATGCCAAATACTGCGTCTTTAAATAAATTTATATCTGGTTTTATTTAAAACAGGGGCATTTGTTATTAAAATGCCCTATTTTAATTTTCAGTTTTTTGCAATAGTACTAAATTAATATAAAGAAAAATAATCCTTAAAGTATACACCCTCTCGAGATTTTCCTTTGTTAGCACTTGTACATAACCCTTCTAATTAATTTAATGTTCATCTTTAAATATGATAAGCAGTACATTCTGGCTAATTAAGCTAATTAAGCTAATTAAGCTATTTAAGCTATTTAAATGAATATTATTTTATTCTAATAACTTTTTGGTTGTTATTTATTGATTTTAATATTTTTAAGTAATATAAACACAAAAAATTGAATAAACATTGATCAGTTTGTTTGATATTTATTCTATTTTTTAGTGCCACCAAATTCATTGGATAATAAGTGATGTTAATGTGAGCCAAACCACTTCTCATTAATAATAATTAATGTATATTGAGCGAATCGCTAGAAACAAATCTCTGTTATATCTTTATGTATTTTAAAGGTTTATAAACTATTTAGGATGGAATTTATGAAGAAAGGACTCTTTGCGGCAACTGTCGCATGTGCAATATTATCTGGTTGCGTTAGTATCGAAAAAACCATTAATGATAGCATGAAGACTTTAACTAACGCATTTAGTACACCTCAAATTCCAGTATCTGAATTAAAACCAGCACGAGAATCTAGCGCAAAAAACATGAAGCGTATTGCGGTGATTCATGATCAACGCAGGCCTACGGGTGGTTCAATTCTAGAGACCAACCTTACCAACATTAAACTTAATAACTCCCCATACTTCACTTTAGTCGAGCGTTCTCAAATTGATGCTATTGTTAAAGAACAAAAGTTGAATGATGGCATATTAACTAATTCAGCGACTCGTATTAAATTAGGTAAGTTAACGGGTGCTGATACATTAATCAATGCAGGTTACTCTACTACAGTTGATTCATCTCGTTATTCAGAAAAAAGAAGTGAATGTACGGAAAAAGGTGATAATTGGTATAAGTGTAAAAAAAGTCGAAAATATACCGTTAGTTGTACCAAAAAAACTGCTGTTGTTATCTTGGAACCGAAAGCGGTTTCTGTAGAGTCTGGTCAAATTATATTTTCAAACCATTATAGCGAAATTGCTGAGAGTAAGGTGTGTAATGATTCTAACGATGCACAACCAACAGATGAAGAATTAGTTGGCAGAGCTTTGGCTCGAGTTACTCATGAATTAAAAATTGATTTAGCGCCATTTACATTAACAACTGATGTCGACCTTATGGATGACGACAATTCTGACATGCCTGATGATGCTGAAAAAATGTTTGATATGGGCATTGAATTTACACAAGAAGGTATGTATAAAAATGCCTGTCAAATGTTTGCTAAAGCACAAACTAAATATTCATCATCTATTGCAATCACCTATAACAATGCAGTTTGTGCAGAGTTTCTAGCGGATGTTGAAATGGCTGACGCTTTCTATTCTAAAGCAACAACTATGACTGATGAAATTGATGAATTGAAATTAGTTATGGAAGGTGAAACCCGTATTAAACAACGCTTAATTGATACGGAAGTGTTGAATAAGATAATCACAGAGCGTTTGTAATAATGGTTTCCTTTATTAATAAAGCACGACATCGTCGTGCTTTAAGTCTATCTATATTAACATTGGTTTTGGTTTGGCCGACGTCAGTAGTCGCTTGCAGCTGTGCTCAATATTATGCAGAACGCCCTCAGCCTGATTGGGTTACCTCCCAAACAGCTGATGGAATAACCTATATTGCAGCTGGGTCATCATTGTGTACGGGCCTCAAAAATTTAGATGAACGAAGAGTGGATAATGACGCTAGAGCGTCACTGACCAAAATGTTAAACACTTCGGTATCTACTCGCGAGAAAACATCTATTGGTGCAGTTGGTGATGCGGGTTACTCACGATATAAATCAAATACTGAATTAACAAGTGAACACATCTTAAAAAATGCCACTATTTTTGAGCGTTGGACTGATAATCAAAACTGTATTGTTTATGCAGGGATTATGTTAAAACAAGCTGATCTCGATAAAGGTAAAACTGAACAACTAGAGGCACAGCAACAGCAGTTGGTGGCCCAAAATGCTTGTGTTGAAAGTTCTGGTGAGAATCGAGTCCATGTTAAAGAATGGATGATTGAACGCTTGTTACAGCAAGGGTTCGCATTTAATCCAGACAAAACTTGTCAGGTAAAATATAGGCTTACGAGTAAGATTGTCAGTGCGCGTATCGATATGGTTAAAAATAATCTTATCGTTAAAGTGAGCAGAAATAATCAACCTATTTGGCATAAGACCTATTCAGGTAAAGCCATGAGTTACAGTCAAAGAAGCCGAAGTGAATTAACTCAATTAGCAATAAGCGACAGTTTAGATAGTTTCTTTGTTGATTTATCTTCGCTAAAACATAAAAAAATTACTCCATGACCAAGATGAAAAAAGCGGTAGCGCAGTTACTTACGGGTTCGACCATAGAAGAAGATGAAGGCCAAGTTGGTTTTTTTGCCAAAATGTCTCGTTTATTTATCTATATTGCATTTATTTTAATGGGGTTAGGTAATTGGTCTGATACTAAAGAGTTACTCACCGAAGGTTATCAAGGGTTTATTACTCATTTTACTGACAGAGTAGAACAAAAATCGCTTAATACCATCAGAGTGGGTAATTATCTAGCACATGTTGAAGCCAACATTGGTATGCCAACGATAATAAAAAGCTCAAGCATCAATAGCGCTTTAAAGTATCGATACTATAAACAAGATAAGTACTTACTAACTTTAATTACAGAGCAGCAAAGAGTCTCTGGCGTTGTGGTTCATAGTTTATTTAATGACAGCGTAATATTAGATCGCTTTGCGCCGCAAATCCCCTTTACGGACTTACATTTGCTAACCGATAGTATTGAATCAATTACGCAGCGAAGTAATGACTTTTTCTTTGATAGTAATAATTTAATTTACTTTATGACCACCACAGGTCTTGGTGCTGCTGGGATGCAGTTACAACTAGCGGCTGGTTTTACAGAGTATGACGGACAACAAGATCATTTCAAATCTACTTTAGATGAATTAGGCCAGGTGTTGATGTTAGATGAAACTGAAAAGGTAGCACCGTTAGCTAAAAAACTCACAGTACAAGCCGCTAATTTTTATGCTGTATATGAGATAGATGAGCAAATTATTGCCGACAGTTTATTAACTCGCTATGAATTTAATGCTTATTTCAAGGATTGATGTTTTCAAAGGATGAAGAAACATGGGCAAACGTGTGATATTAAATAAAGCCAAACCGATTCTAATAAGCCTTTGCTTTATTGGTGTTGGCTTATCTGTCGGCTCACTGGTTGATGCTGCAGATAGTGATTTTGAGAAATTTAAACAACAGCGTAAAGCTGAGGTTTCACAATTTAATCAATCTAAAAAAGCGGAATTTAAAAAATTCCGTGATGAGTACTTAGCTGAGTATGACGCCTACCGTGGTGAATTGCTGAAATTTTGGAGTGTACCAGAACAAAGCTCTTCCGAAGTAGAAGTTATTTATACACAAGATAAACAGACGCGCGTTAAAATTGATGCGTTAACTCAACAAGTGGTCATCGAAAATCTAACTGATGAAGTTATAGATCAAGACGTTATTATTAGTAAGTTGAAAGCCGACCCTAATACTCGCGTTTTATTAACCAATATAAATAACCAAGCTTCGCTAACAGATGAAAAAAATATTGTTAATACGTTAATTGACCAACCTTCAGAAGTCGTGGCAGAAAAAGTCATTAACGAACAAATTGATACGCAACAGCAACAAATGCTGTCACAGCTTGATGCGCAACAAAGTATTGAAGAAATAGAGATAGAAATTGCGGCTAAAGTTACCCCTAGCAAGGCTAAATCTCTTGAGATAAAAAGTAAACTCAAGCAAGTTAACGAGATTAATAAGCAATCTCAAAAACGTAAAAAAATAGCCGATAAGCAAGTTGAGGCATTAGTTAAAATCAATCCTACGTATAAAAAAATTCAAGTAAATACCATGCGTTTACCTGAAGATTATTTGTACAAATTATCCAAGGATTATTTAAGTTTCTATCAAAAGCAATCTTCAGAAATGAATATTCCCTTATCGTTATTACTTGCTATTTCATATGCTGAATCAACTTTTGACCCAAAAGCAAAATCTCATATTCCTGCATTTGGATTAATGCAAATTGTGCCAAGATCTGCAGGTATGGATGTTGCTAGAAAGTTTTATCGTAAAAATCAAGCTCCAACTTCGATAGAGCTGTATCAGCCTAATATTAACATTCGTTACGGCGCGGGTTATTTGTCCATTTTAAATGAACAATACCTTGATGGTATTGACGATCCAACAAGCAGGCAATATTGCGTTATAGCCGCTTACAATACTGGCGCAGGTAATATTGCAAAAACCTTTAATGGTGGAAATAATCGCTCTATAAAGCAGGCTTATAGCAAGATTAATGCGTTATCGCCCGATCAAGTCTATAGCAAATTAATGAAGCGTTTACCTTACCCCGAAACTCAAAAGTATTTAGCCAAAGTGTCTAAACTTGAAGCTAAATATCAACATCAAATTAATCAATGGAATTTATCCGAATAAGGGAATAATGATGAAAAAAGTGCTACTAATTTCTGCATCTGTTTTAATGCTAGCGGCTTGTAACAGTACGCCTCAATCACAATCTACATCTCTTGCGGACAATGATTCAGTGCCAAGTTGGGTATTTATGCCAACAAGTGAAAAAGGCTTAGCTTCTTCAAGTTGTGTTGCTTGGGGTGGGAATATGTCGGCAGCAAGAGCTCAAGCCATTGCCAATGCTAAAGCGGACCTTGCGCTACAAATTGAAACTCGTGCAAAAGTCATGGATAAAACCATGAACTCACAATCTCAACAAGGTACTGAAGTTCAGAATAAATCGACGTTTAGTCAAGTGAGTAAACAAGTAGCCGAGCAAAGTTTAATTGGTGCCATTCCAAAAGAAGTGGCTTTTGCCTTAATCGATAATCAGAAACAACTTTGTGCATTGGTTGAGATGGAAAATACCCAACCCTTATTTGATAACTTATTGGCTTCCGCTGGTGTGTCGCTAGACCCGTCTTTAGAAGCGAATTTATACAAAGATTTTCGCACTACAAAAATTACTGAAGAGCTACAGGCTGAGTTGTCTGGAAAAGAATTTGACTAAAATTATCTGTTAAATAGGCCTGTAAATCAGTTAATTTATTGTTTTATACCTTTATAAATTAGGGGGCTGTTGATCTTTGTTTGAATTTTGTGCGAAGAAGGTAATCTCGTATAGTTCACTTCGCCAAAAACAAATACAACGAGATTACCATGCCCCGATTAATGCTTGCTGATGAGATGTGGTCGAAGCTAAAAGCTATTCTGCTTGACGATAGCGTTTATAACAAGCGAGAGCATAGATATACGATGGAAGGGAGCCTCTATTGATTGCGTGTCGGCTGTCCTTGGCGCGATTTACCTGAATATTTTGGCTTATGGAATACGGTTTACCGTCGTTTTTTACTGTGGTCAAGAAAAGGTATTTTACTCAGATTGTTCAAGGCATTATCGACTGATAGCGATACAGCGTGGGAATGTCTTGAGGGGAGATATATTAAAGCACATCAACACAGATAGCAGAACAACGAGCAGTTTGATAAACGTTTATTATTTCAAGTTGAGGTTTCTTAGCAAAGAATAGGTTACAGGGGCAAAATCTTGTGTAAACTATTCTAGATTTTAATAAAAAGTGTGTATCATTACACTTTGTTGTTGTGGATTTCTCGTTGCTCAGGATTCTTTTATATTGTTGTCCAATTTACTTTCTCGCTTTTCAATGGCTGGGATATCAAGATTACTAATTGCTATTGTGTTACTGCAATTTATGGGCGCCAATATGGGGGCGCATCAACTGCATGTGGGCAACAGCAACGAAGAGCAAAATAATCATTCACATCTGCAATTTACTACCGAAGTGATTACCCTTGCTGAATGTGTAGACTGTGCTTGTGCGCTAGACGGTTCACGTATTCATTCAGCTAATGATGATCATCAGCATGCTAATAACATCACCGAGATTGAGCAAGTTGATATCTGCTTAGATTGTCAGTGTCATGGTGGCCATGTGGCACTGGTGACGCTTGGTGATAATGTTATCCGTGAACATTTTCATGATGCTTATGGCAATGTTAGCTTGCACTATATGGCGCCAGCGCCTTTCCCTGCTTATCGTCCTCCTACCGTTTAATCCTTTTAAACACTTTTTTACTGTTTAGAACCCCCTCTTGATCCGCTCACATTGCGCCAATGAGTGCTGCTTTTGCATTCTATTATGACGTTATGTGAAGCTTTTAATGGCGGTGGCTAAACTTATTACCGTTGATGTCATATGTGGCTATCGACGGTCTAGATTGTTTTAGGATTAACCATGAACACCAAATTAGTACCGCCTCTGTCTTTGCTGGCAGCATTAAATGCCAAATCTCTTGTGAATAATGCCGTGAGTCGTGTCGTGAGTAATACAGACACTCATGCTCAGTTAACAAGCCTGTTAAATCCCCTATTAAATGCTCGTAGCAATGCTCGTAGAAATAACCAAAGTAACTTAACTGTTTCTCGAGGATTATTGTTCGGCTCAGCGTTACTCGGTTCATTATTAATGTTATCTAGTTTGCCTGCTCAGGCAAGTAGTCAGCCAGCCGAAACTGACCACCAACAGTCGTTACTAAGCTTAAATACTGAGCAGCGCCAATTAGCGGGGATAGAGGTGTCACAATTGAGTCTGCAAGCTTTTAATTTACAGGCTGTCGCTACCGCGCAATTAATCGTTGATAAAGATAAAACCATTACCATTGCACCGCAATTAGATATGCAGGTACTTAAGCGTCATGTGGTGCCTGGAGAGCAGGTGACAAAAGGCCAACCTTTGTTAACCATAGGCGGAGCGGAGATTGCTGCCGCCCAAGCGAACTACATTAATGCGGCGACGGAATGGGACCGAATAAAGCGCATGAGTCCTGGCACCATCAGTGCTAGCCAACGCATGCAAATCGAAGTGAATGCTGAGTTAAAACGGGCCATTTTAGAATCAATCATGATGACCCCAGCGCAAATTGCTGCGTTAGCCAAATCGCCGAGTTCGATTGGCCAGTTTCAGTTATTAGCTTCCATTAATGGCCGGGTACAACAAGATGTCGCGACCTTAGGCCAAGTGCTAATAGCGGGTACGCCTTTGATGCAACTGACAGATGAATCGTATTTATGGGTGGAGGCTGAGGTTACGCCTATGCAAGCGGATCAAGTCAATATGGGCAGCAATGTGTTGGTTCATGTTGGCAGTCGTACTCGTAATGGGGTCATTATTGGCCGCTCTCATGAAATTAATCCGCAAACCCGCACAGAACAAGTATTGGTGAGGATGGCTAATCCAGGCCATGAATTACATGCAGGTGAGTTTGCCGAATTATACCTAGCAGACGATCAGCAGGCGAAGTCTGCTGGTTTTATTGTGCCTGATGCGGCCTTAACTCGCGGTGGTGATGGCGACTGGCAAGTGTTTGTTGAGCAAGAGGGTGGATTTAGCGCAGTAGAGGTCACTGTGGTTGAACGCCAACGTGGGTTGAGCTTTATTCGCGGTTTAGCTCCCCAAACACGAGTGGTTATTTCTGGGGCTTTTTTCTTAGCCTCAGAGCAAGCCAAAGCTGGTTTTGACATCCATAACCACTAAGCGCTAGGACATCATCATGTTATATAAATTAATTGAGATTGCCGTTGAAAAGCGGTTATTGGTTTTACTTGGCTTACTCGCGACAGTGGTGGCTTCAATATTAATGCTGCCAAAGCTAAACTTAGATGCGTTTCCAGATGTGACTAACGTGCAGGTGAGCATCAACACAGAAGCCGAGGGCTTGGCGGCTGAAGAGGTTGAGAAGCTGATCAGTTATCCGGTTGAATCAGCCATGTATGCCTTGCCTGCTGTGACTGAAGTGCGTTCATTATCGCGCACGGGTTTGTCGTTGGTGACCGTAGTGTTTGCCGAAGGTACCGACATTTACTTTGCTCGCCAGCAAGTATTTGAACAACTACAAGCGGCAAAAGAGTCTATTCCCGCAGGTGTTGGTACGCCTGAAATTGGCCCGAATACCTCTGGTTTAGGGCAAATTTATCAATACATTTTGCGCGCCGATCCCGAAACCAATATCAGTGCTTCTGAACTGCGTAGCTTAAATGACTACTTGGTGAAGTTGATATTAATGCCGGTGAGCGGCGTGACTGAGGTGTTGTCATTTGGCGGCGAAGTGTTGCAGTACCAAGTGCAAGTCGACCCCAATAAACTGCGCAGTTATGGCTTGTCGATGACCCAGGTTAGCCAAGCACTGGAAAGTAATAACCGCAATGCGGGCGGCTGGTTTATGGACCAAGGCCAAGAACAATTAGTGGTCCGTGGTTACGGTTTATTGCCAGCAGGTGACGCTGGCTTGCAAGCCATTGCCGACATTCCGTTAACCGAAATCAATGGCACGCCAATCCGCGTGGCCGATATTGCTAACGTGGTATTTGGTAGCGAAATAAGAGTGGGCGCGGTGACCATGTCTCGCAGGCAGGCATCTGCTGATACTGACTCATCATCCGATGTACAAGCATTGGGTGAGGTCGTTGCCGGCGTGGTGCTTAAGCGCATGGGCGCTAATACCAAAGCCACCATTGATGACATCAATTCACGAGTGAGTTTAATTGAACAATCCTTGCCAAAAGGCGTGTCATTTGAAGTGTTTTACGACCAGGCGGAGTTAGTTGAAAAAGCCGTGACCACGGTCATTGATGCGTTATTAATGGCATTTGGTTTTATTGTAATTATTCTGGCGCTGTTTTTGGTCAATATACGGGCGACATTGTTGGTATTGTTGTCGATCCCGGTGTCGATCGGTTTGGCGTTATTGATCATGTCTTACTATGGTATGTCGGCTAATTTAATGTCGTTGGGTGGTCTTGCGGTTGCGATTGGTATGTTGGTTGATGGCTCGGTGGTGATGGTTGAAAACATCTTTAAGCATGTCAGCGGGCAATCTGTGGCAAGTCAGCAGCAAGATGTCAACGCTAGCGATACGAGTGAGCCCAGCAGCATTGCGATTAGGATCATGCTGGCGGCAAAAGAAGTTTGCAACCCGATCTTTTTTGCCACGGCGATTATTATCGTGGTGTTTATGCCGTTATTTGCCCTTGAAGGCGTAGAAGGCAAGTTATTTCAGCCAATGGCGATCAGTATTATTTTAGCCATGATGGCGGCATTGGTGGTGGCGTTATTTGCGGTACCTGCATTAGCGGTATTCTTATTTAAACGCGGTATTGTGGTACGTCAAAGCAAAGTGCTAGCGCCCATTGATGCGGTTTATCGACGTATTCTTACGCTGGCGTTATCAAGCCCAAAATGGGTGATGATAGCCGCGGTGTGTTTGTTTGGGTTAAGCATGTTATTGCTGCCCAAGTTAGGTACTGAATTTGTGCCGGAACTCGAAGAAGGCACCATCAATTTGCGAGTCACTCTTGCGCCCACGGCAAGCTTGGCTACTTCTATCAGCATTGCGCCTAAAATTGAAGCCATGTTGCTGGAGTTTCCTGAAGTGGAATATGCCTTAAGCCGAATTGGCGCGCCAGAGCTTGGCGGCGATCCTGAACCTGTGAGTAATATTGAAATCTATATAGGTCTTAAACCGATAGAACAATGGACGTCGGCAAGTTCGCGTTATGAACTACAACGCTTGATGGAGCAACGTTTAGCAATATTCCCAGGACTGTTGCTGACTTTCTCACAGCCCATTGCCACCCGTGTCGATGAACTGTTATCAGGGGTTAAGGCGCAGTTAGCGATTAAGATATTTGGTCCAGATCTGACGATATTGTCTGAAAAAGGTCAGCGGTTAACGGACTTAGTCGCTGCCATCCCCGGGGCGGTTGATGTGTCGTTAGAGCAAGTCAGCGGTGAGGCACAATTAGTGGTTCGGCCTAAGCGCGAGGTGCTTGCTCGTTATGGCATCAGCGTCGATGAAGTGATGAGTTTAGTCACCCAAGGTATTGGGGGTGCCAGTGCAGGCCAAGTGATTGATGGTAACGCCCGTTATGACATCAACCTGCGATTAGCGAAGCAGTATCGTAATGCCCCAGATGCGATTGAAGACTTGTTACTCAGTGGTGCTAATGGCGCGATTGTGAGGCTGGGGGATCTCGCCGATGTGGTGACCGAAATGGCGCCGCCGAATATTCGCCGTGATGACGTGCAACGCCGAGTCGTGGTGCAAGCTAACGTGGCGGGGCGCGATATGGGTTCGGTCGTCAGCGATATTTATGCCATAGTGCCGCAAGCTGAATTGCCCCCTGGATATACCGTGGTGGTGGGCGGTCAGTATGAAAATCAACAACGGGCACAACAAAAACTCATGTTGGTGGTGCCAATTTCCATCGCACTGATTGCGTTATTGCTGTATTTCTCGTTTGGTTCAATCAAACAAGTTACCTTGATTATGGCTAATGTGCCGTTAGCATTAATTGGCGGCGTGGTGGCCTTGTATGCCACTGGCACTTATTTGTCGGTACCCAGTTCAATTGGTTTTATTACCTTATTTGGCGTTGCTGTGCTCAATGGTGTGGTGCTGGTGGACTCGATTAATCAGCGCAGACAATCAATGGATGAAAGCCTATATAACAGTGTGTATGAAGGCACTGTTGGGCGATTACGTCCGGTGTTAATGACCGCGTTAACCTCTGCATTAGGGTTAATTCCAATCTTGATATCGTCCGGCGTTGGCAGTGAAATCCAACAACCATTAGCGATAGTGATCATCGGCGGCTTATTTAGCTCAACAGCCTTGACCTTACTGGTGTTGCCGACGGTGTATCAATGGTTGTATCGAGACAAGGTTTTAGTTAACCCGAGTTGAGGCTAACGAAATAAAACCTCATTAGCTCAATAAACCCAAAAGCCTAATCATCTGATTAGGCTTTTTTAAACCTTAAACCTTAAACCTTAGGCAGTTTAGGCGGTTTAGGTGGTTTAGGCTTTAAGTTGAGCTTGAGTTTATTGGCTAACGGCTCGATAGCTGCACCTTGAACTATGACCGAAATCAGTACAATGAAAAATACCATGTGGATCATTTCACGTGATCCCTCAACGCCGGCAGCGGCTGGAATAAGCGCAAACACGATTGGGGTGGCGCCTTTGAGGCCGATCATCGACACAAACAAGCGCTTGCGCCAATTAACTTGTTTAAAAGGCAGGTAACACAACTGTACTGCTAAAGGGCGTGCCACTAAAATCAACAAGATTGCGGGCAATAAAGACACCATCAACACAGGCAATAATTTTTGTGGGAATATCTGTAAGCCTAAAATGATAAACATCAACGATTGTGCTAACCAAGATATGCCATTGAAGAAATGTTTACTGACTTCAGCGCCTTTCTTCAAATAGTTGCCTATTATTACCCCTGCAATATACACAGCAATCAGTTCATTACCGCCCAAGATTTCGGTACTCGATACTGTGATGGCAAAGGTTGCCAAAATAAATACCGGAATAAGCCCAAATTCTGGCAACTTGATGCGATTAAGTGCCCAAACGGCCATCTTACCCATTATTAGTCCTACTACCACCCCAACACCAATTTGCTGAACTAGGCTAGAGAGTATTGACAATGTAGTGGGTGCACCGTTGGCACTATTGATAATATAGTCGGTTAACATGACAACCATCAGTAGGGCGACGGGGTCATTGGTAGCAGATTCGAATTCTAAAATAGTGCCAGTGCCATGTTTTAATTTAAGCTTTTTGGATTCTAAAATAGAAAATACTGCCGCAGCATCAGTCGATGACACTACCGCTGCAAACAGCATGCAAGTGATGAGGTTAAAATCGAGTAACGCATTCAAGATAAAGCCAAAAATAACCGTTGTAAAGATCACTCCAGCGGTGGATAACATGCCGCCTTCTTTCCAAGAAAATTGAATGTGTTTCATTGGGGTATTCAGCCCACCCACAAACACTATGGTGTTTAACGCTAGGGTACCGATAAGCGAGGTAAGCTTCAGGTCGTCGTATACAAAACCAAATTCACCATTACCAAAAGCAAGGCCTACGCCCATGAAAATGAGAAGCGAGGGTAAGCCTAATGTTTTAGAAGGATGATGGAGCAAAATGCCAATAGCAATAAGAATGGAGATCCCTAAAATAATAATATCAGATGGCATATAGGCACTCCTTGGCTAGTTTAAATTGCACTAAATGGCTATTTTAGCATTAAATTAGCCTAAACTCGTTTTATGAGTATTTATTAATATTAATTCATATCCCATCAGTGGGTTGCAATAAAGACCATGCATTATTGGCTTGTGGAAATAGAGATATAAACAGGATGAGTCTGTTTGTTTTAGCTTTAATCATAATGGATAGATCGTTTACTCGCGCAATAATAGCAGTCTAACAACATTTTTATTACATTTTAAACTGCTAATATCAGTTCATAAAAGTACATAGTGGAAACATCATGGCCATATTCATTAGTGTTTGGGGCGTTATTACCTGTGGTGTTGGGCTGTTTATGCTGCTTAAGCCCCAAGGTTTTGCTGATGCTATTGTTCTATTTAGTCGCCAAGATTATTTTCATTATGTCGAAATCATTTCTCGGTTAGTGATTGGCGCAGCATTGTTACTCGATGCGCGTAATACCTTATATCCGTTAGTGTTTGAAGTAATAGCTAAGATTTTGTTTGTAGTCGCTATTATTTTAGTTTTTATGACTGAAAAACACCATAAAACATTTGCGTTATGGGCTGTAAAACATTGCCTTAGTTGGTTTAGACCAGCAGGATTTTGCGCCTTAATATTGGGTCTTTGGACGTTATACGTCAGTATCGATTAAAGACTCAGCTTTGTTGTATAGGCAGTGAAACCGTTATTTTGGCTAATTTGTTAAAATTTTATGTCAAGCTAAACTCCCCTTAAGCCGCAGCACCATTGGACTTGCATATTTCTGTAATGTTAATGAAATGTGAGTGTCATGTTTACGCAGTCTTTTTGTCATTTTTGCAGGTTAGTTTGTAATCCAACCAACTTACTCACACGCTTACATCCGTCTTCGGAGATGACAATGGAACTGAAAAACATTTTTAAACTTACTGCACTTGCTACCGCCCTTGCTGCAACATTAGGGCTTGCTGGTTGTGGTGGTGATATTAATATCAATGCGGGTAGCGATACCGTTACCCCTACTACGCCAACAACTCCAACAACGCCAACTCAGACAGATCAAGAAAAATCATACAGTGGCTTTGCAACTAAAAGCACCACAATGACAGCCGTTGATGGTAAAGAAGTTTGGGTATTAAAAGGTACGTTAGCCCCTTCAACAGCAGCATCAACCATTACCACCGGTGGCCAAGATGGCGACAAAATAGTGTTAGGTAATGATGTTGTATGGCAGCTTGATGGCGCGGTGATTGCCGGTGGCGATAATGCCAATGCAGTTGAGTTATCGATATTACCTGGCACCAAAATCTTAGGTGGCAGCGATTCTTATTTAGTGATTAGCCGTGGTTCAACAATTATGGCTGATGGTACTGCAGCTGCACCTATCGTATTTACGTCTGTTGAGACGGCTTTAGGCCAAGAAGGTAAAGCGGGTCAGTGGGGTGGTTTAGTGTTATTGGGTAATGCGCCAGTAAACACCTGCCCAGATTTAACCAATTGTTCAGCGTCTTTTGAAGTGGGTAACCACAGCTATGGCGGTAATGACACCGAAGACAATTCAGGTTCAATCAAGTATGTACGCGTTGAGTTTGGTGGTTTCAAAATCAATGACACCCAAGAAATGAACGGTATTAGTTTTGCCGGTGTGGGTGCGGGTACTGAAATTGACCACGTACAAGTTCACATGAATAACGATGACGGTTTTGAATTCTGGGGCGGTAATGTTTCAGTAACAAATATCGTACTAACAGAAAACTTTGATGACTCGTTAGATTGGACTAACGGTTGGCAAGGTAGCGCGCAGCACGTTTATATCCGTCAAGCTGACAATGCTTCTAACCGTGGTATTGAAGCTGACAGTAACAGTGATGCCAGCGCTGTACCTATGTCAAAACCAGTGTTAGCCAACTTTACTATTCAGGTTGCTAATGGCACCAACAGTGGTGGTGACGATGCGGAAGGTATTTTATTCCGTAAAGGCACTGGCGTGAATACTTATAACATTCTTGTTAAAGGTGACGTTGATTCTGGCGAATGTTTAGAGGTTAACGACGACAATACCGTTAACAACGCCAACACCGCTGAATTGACCATGCAAAACAGCTTAATTGACTGTGTTGAACCGTTTAAAAATGCTAAGGCAGATGCTGCTGAAGGCCGTACTTTAGCGCTAGATGTTGAAGCCTGGTACACAGGGCAAGACGATAACTTAGTTGCCGCAGCTGATTTAACCGATTACATGCCTAATTCATCATCTGTTGCCTTAACGGCTGGTAAGGCTGATTTGGCTAACCTTGATGCGCGTTTAGTTAATGCTAACTATATTGGCGCGTTTGATGGATCTAATGATTGGACTAAAGGCTGGACTACAGCTATTCATGACGATGTGACGCCAACGCCAACAGCATTACCAGTATTAACCTCTTGTCCAGTAGGCACAACAGCTTCAGCAGCGGCAACAGGGTTATATAAAGATGCATCAATCACGTTAATTTGTACCCTTGAAGGCAATGTTTTAAGCAACACGACGCTTCTCGCTGGCCAAAACGTAATGTACAAAATTGATGGCGGTGCGGTAGTCGTCGGTGGTGATAACACCACGCCTGCAACATTGGCTATTCAAGCGGGTACTAAGCTATTCGCGACATCTAACAGCTTTATCGCAGTGAGTCGTGGCTCAAAAATTATGGCTCAAGGTAGTGCAACTCACCCAATTGAAATGACCTCTGAAGAAGATGTTATTGCGGGTGCAAGTGGCGAACGTGGTCAATGGGGTGGTTTGGTTATTCTAGGTAATGGTTTAACCAATACCTGTCCTGATCATAATGCTTGTTCAGCGTCGTTTGAAGTCGGTGACTTTCCATACGGTGGTAACAACAACGCTGATAACAGCGGTCAAATCAGCTACGTAGTGATTAAGTATGCTGGCTTTAAAGTGAATGATACTCAAGAAATGAACGGTATCTCATTTGCAGCAGTGGGCAGCGGAACTCAAGTAGACCATATTCAAATTCACGCTAACGGCGACGACGGTGTTGAGTTTTGGGGTGGTGCAGTTAACTTGAAATATGTGTACTTAACAGCCAACTTCGATGACAGCTTAGATTGGACTAACGGTTGGACAGGTAAAGCACAGTTTGTGTATATCACTCACGAAGACGGTAATGCTAACCGTGGTATCGAAGGTGATAGCCATAAAGGTGCTACGGATACTCCAGTGTCAGCGCCTAAATTAGCTAACTTCACTATTTTACCGGGTACAGATATTGCTAACGCAAGTGGCGATAAAGGTGAAGGTATCTTACTACGTGTGGCTACTGCTGGTGAGTTATACAACGTGTTAGTTCAAGGTCGTAAAGGCAGCACTGCTGAAACTGAGTCTGGCGAATGTTTAGAGTTAGATGGCTCTTACGCTGGTTTAGTCGACAACGTAAACAGCAAAACGCTGACGATGTCTCATTCAATTATCGACTGTAACGAGCCCTTTAAGTACAGCTCTGATAATGCAGCAACAGCAGACGCTGTCAATGTTGAAACCTGGTTCATGGGCCAAGAAGGTAACTCAACAGCTGCAGTGACTCTCACCGACGGTATGCCAGCAGCTACAGATACAACGCTACTTGGCAAAGGTAAAGACTTAAGCACAGATGATAGCTTCTTCGAATCAACCAACTTTATTGGTGCATTCGATGGCCAGAATGACTGGCGTCAAGGTTGGGCTTACTTTCCACAGTAATCACCTCGATAACATTAATCTGTGACCTATTAATAGCCGCCCGCAAGGGCGGTTATCTCTGAACCGCATACAGGATAGTTAAGTATGAAAACCAAGCCGAGTTTTACCGTTAATAAGTTAAGTCTTGCCATTATCTCTGTGATTTCTGCGGCGGCACTATTAACAGCTACCCCCGTATACTCGCAAGAACCAGCGCCTGCGCGCGATCCTGGTGAAGTGATCCCAATTGAACCGATAGAAGTGATTTCAGTTACCGGGCGTTTACGCAGCTCTGCATCAGAAGCAACTGAAGAACGTCGTGAACAAATTGCTGTAGCTGATATTATGGGCTCAGAACAAATTTCAAGAACCGGTGACAGTGATGCAGCCGCAGCGCTTCGTCGTGTGACAGGTTTAACCTTAAAAGATGGCAAATTCATTTATGTTCGTGGTTTAGGTGAGCGTTATTCAAGTACCTCACTGAATGGCGCGACAGTGCCGTCACCGGATCCAACCCGTAACGTGGTGCCTTTAGATATGTTTCCTGCATCGATCATTGAATCGTTATCGGTGCAAAAGTCAGCCTCTGCCAATTCTCCAGCCGCATTTGGTGGCGGACATGTGGATATTCGGACTAAATCTATTCCAGCAGATTTCTTTTTTAAAGCCTCTGTGGGCGGTCGTTATAACACCAATGATTCAGATGACAGCTTCACCTATAATGGTGGTGGCGATGATTGGACCGGCCAAGACGATGGCACTCGCAGCATGCCAAGCAACATTAATAACACCATTAATCAATATGGTGGAATTAGCCCAATTGATATCGTCAGCAATTCTAATGGCGCTATAAGTTACCCCGCAGCACAACAAGTTAACCGCGAATTGGCACTAGACATGTATCGCGATATGACGGTACAAAGTCAAAGTACTGATCCTGCAATGCGCGGTGATATCGCCATTGGTGATCGTTGGGACATTACTGACGACATCATCTTTGGTGCATTATCAGCGGTGTCGTACAAGCAGCAAGCCGAAAACTACACTAAACGCGAAGTTGAACTGGATGGTGATAGCAGCCAAGTACAAGTTGAAAACCAAAAAGACATCGTCGGCACCGACTCGATTGTGCAAGTGTCTGGCATGCTGAACTTAGGCTTAGAAATTGGTTACAACCATAAAATCGAAACCTTCACCACTTATCTGCAAGACACCTCTGATGATGTGTCTATAGGGCTTGAAGAAACCATCGATACTCTGGGTGAGCCTAATGCATTGCAAGTTTATGCTATTGATTACGAGGAACGTTCGTTAATCAGTAACCAAATAAAAGGTCATCATTTTATTGAGCTGTTAAATGATGCTGAAGTGAACTGGAAGTTTTCTGATGCCCGCTCAGAGCGTTATGCTCCTAATGAAGTGTCGTACACCTATAATGTGATTTTAGATGAAAACAACCAGTTATTGTCACGTAACCTCAACACTCAAGATGCGCCAAAGTATGTCTACAGCCGCTTAGAAGATGACAGCCAAAACTATGCCTGGGACTTTACTTACCCAATCAATTTAGACGGCGCATTGGTTAAACTGACAACCGGTTATGAATACTTTGAGCGTACCCGTGAAAGCTATGCCACCCGTTTAGGTTTTGATGTCGATTTAAGTCCAACTGATGCTAACGGTGGCATTTTAGCGAGTGACTTTAATGATATTTTTTCGGATAAAAACATTACCGACAATACCTTAGGACTAGAGCTGAAAGACGCGTCAACCGACACTGAAGACTACATTGCTGCAGAGAAAAACGATGCCGCCTTTGTGAGCATGGACATCGACTTTGATGATGTTTGGCGCGTATATGCTGGTATTCGCTACGAAGATTTTCGCCGCGTGACTTTACCTATCGACCCTGATGGTGAAATTTCAGATGAAGGCGGGCGTTACGACTTGACTGATTATGTGATTGCTGAAGATGGTTGGTTCCCGTCGTTGTCATTAACCTGGAAACAAACCGATACTACCCAATGGCGTTTAGGCGCGAGCAAAACCATAGTACGACCAGATCTGCGTGAAGTGTCGCCCGTTCGATTCCAAGATCCCGTTACCGGTTTTGATTTCTTCGGTAATCCAGAACTTAAAAGCTCCGACATTGTTAACCTCGACTTACGTTGGGAATACTACTCAGATTCGGGCAATAATTTCAGTATGGGCGCATTCTATAAGGATGTAGACGCACCGATTGAACCTATTCAACGTATTTCAGAAGCGGGGCGTCAGCTTAAATTTTATAACGCCGAGTCGGGTTATGTGTACGGTCTTGAAACCGAGTTTTTGCAAGAGCTTGAGTTTTTGGGTAGCGATGGCAGTATTTGGGAGGACTTCTTTGTCGCAGGTAACTTAACCCTAGGCGACTCAGAAATCGATATCGCTGCTAACGGCGAAATCGACCCAACCAATAACACGCGCCGCATGACCGGACATTCACAATGGGTGGCTAACTTACAGTTAAGTTACGACTCGCCAGACAGTTATCACAGTGCCACATTAGTTTATAACGTGTTTGGTGAACGCATTGCCTATGGTGGCCGTGGTGGTTTAGATGACGTATTTGAAAAGCCATTTCATAGCCTTGATTTTACCTATAGTTTCTTTCCGACAGATAGCGTTACGGTAAAAGTAAAAGCGAAAAATATCTTAGGTGAAACCACTGAATACGAACAGCAAGATCTTCAAGTGTACGCTAAAGACCCTGGCACAGAGTTCACTTTGCAATTTAGCTATGAGTATTAATAGGTTTAATCGTTACGTGTAATAGTGTGTTCAGAGTCACGTATAAAAGAGTACTTGTTTTTAGCGATTTTTATTCATCATTTCAATCGCTAAAAATGTGCATGGCCACTTTCTTCGGAACAAAGAAAGTGGCCTTTTTTTGTTTAAGCATATTATGAAATTTATGCCGGTAATGCGCTTATATACATCCAAAAGAGCAGGTCAACAGCATGAGTGTGCGCTTTTTACTCACAATGAATGATTTAAATATAGAATCACTTCCAATCATTCATGAAGAGAAAAAGTTATGAGCAAATGTAGTTTGAAAAATATACTGAGTCTGTTCGTAAAACGTTCGTAATCTCGCCCAGCCCAAAAGAGTCACTAATTGATAAAACCCATTCTATTGGATAATAGTAATTTGCAATCGAATGGGTAAAATAAACAGTGAGTATTTTTAAGTAAAATCGAAATTACTATTTAGCAGGGATAGCGAATGAACAATCGTTTACAGTGGCCCCGTCGTGTCATATTACTGGTTTTTTTAGCGCTTGCTTACCCTATTCTAAGTCATGGAGTTGATATGTTTGGTTGGTTTAAAAAAAAGGAAGTCTTTTTAAGCTCAGAAGTTAATGGTGTTATTACCAAAAATGGTAATCCAGTGGCTAATTTAGAGGTGACGCGTTCATTAATGTATATTGATGAAAAAGATCATCTTGATGTGGCTATTACCGATAGTAAGGGTCATTTCCATTTTCCTCAAAAAAGCATTCGTTCATCTATTCCTAATAGACTTTTCTCTGAAGACAGAGTGTCACAACAGATTACTGTAGTTTACGATAATGAGCTGCTAGCAATATGGTCTGCTAACCATATTGGTATTGAGGAAGTGCCAGAGTTTTCTAAAAAGCTATCTTTTATGAATTGTGAATTGACCGATAAGCGTGTGAGTTTTCAATTTAACAATACCAATAACGAACATCTTGATCATATGGCTTCAAGCATCTGCCGCTGGGGTGAGGATTATACTCCCGTATTAGTTTATGATGGTGACAAGGAATATATTGTTGAAGATGGTGATTTTAATAAACTAACGGATCGTTTTACCGGCAAGGAAGTCGAATTATGAGTAACACAATTTCACCTAGCACAGCAGCTAGTATAGCCTCAAGAGTATATGATACTAGGAAAAATAAAAGTTTTCAGAGTGACTTTCATCTTGATTTTATTAAAAATTTTAAAATAACTAATAGTCAGATCCAAGGCGTTAGTGGTGGCTTAGTTAACCAACTCTTGAATCGCAGTACTGGCTTTGCATTAACGGCACAAGGGATCTCGCCACAATTTAAACAGCATCATATTATTAGTGTTCGTGGCACTGTTTTTACGTCATTTGCTGACTGGTTAACTAATGGCAATATTGCTATAACAGTTGGGCCTAAAAGTCTTGAAGTACACTCAGGATTTGAAAAAGCTTTTAGCAGTATGCAGTCTGAATTTAATGATTATGTAGCACTGCATAAACCTCATTGTTTACATGTTGTGGGTCATAGTTTGGGTGGGGCTATTGCGCAATTAACAGCGCTTTGGGCAAGTGAGAAAGGGATTGACACCAAGTTATATACCTTTGGTGCGCCAAGGGTTGTTACTGAGAGATTTGTTCACCAAGCATCTACTAATATCGAGCATTATCGTGTTACGCATGGTGCGGACCCTGTACCAGCAGTTCCGGTATGGCCCTTTAGTCATACTGTCGGTGAGTACCAAACAGCAATGAACAGTGGATCTTTTTTCTCGATTGGTGCGCATTCTATGGAAAAAGCCACACCTGGTTATGTCAATACCGTTGCATCATATAAGAGCTATAGCGCGATGAATAGAGCTCTTAAAACGCTTAACCATAAGCATACGGTACTAAAATATGATCAACGTCATAATGCATCATTCTCTCAACGCTGGCAGCAAATCATTACCGATGCTTTAATCACTCTTTTGAAAAAAACAGGTCAGTATGCATTAATTGTCGCCCAAGCCTCTTTAAGTCATGGTTTGCAGTTTTATGACATATTAGCTCGCTGCCTGCATGGTATCGTTGTTAAGTCAACTGATGAAATAGCTGAGGAGTTAAGAGGTTTATTAGGTCACATGCTAGTTTTTGCTGGAAATAGAATACAAACGGTTAAAGAAATGAGTGTGAAGTTTATTCGCTGGGTTTTAGGCTTGATGATAAAAACACTATATACAACCGCAAAACAAGCTATTGAGCTGGTATCTTAAACCTAGATTGACGATGAAATTCTCAGTGAATAGATTAGTGGCCGAGTGCTCTGCGGCCTCAACGGCTGACGTGAGTCGTGGCGTTGAGGCTACACCAGATCAAAGGGGCAAAGCGTTTGTATCCCTTTTAAAATCCTCTGCACCCCAGACTAAAAATGCTGAAAAGCGCATATTTTCGATGGGGAACTATCCCGCTTTAAAGCGTATCTGTAGTCAGCTCCGGCCATTGTCGTCTAATACAACAGTACCTCATGGTTCCGACGGGCCGCCCTTGGCCTAATGAAAGCTAGCGCAGCATACATGCCAAACTCACGGAATTTTCTCGATATCCTCAATTCATATGGATCATGTAAAAAAACTAAAACTACTCACCTATGGATTTATTTCAATATTTTTGCTTTTACAATTTGCTATAAATGAAGCTAAATCGAAGAGACAAAATTTCAGGTGCAGATAAGTCAGCGAGTATCAAAAATATGAGTATCGTGGGAAATAAGGTTATAACCGTCGTGATATTATTATCGCGATAAAAAATCAAGATAATTATGAGCTTGCGTTAGGCAATAGAGAATGTATTTCATTCGATAATGAAGATAGCGGTGTTTAATCAAACTGAAACAATTGCAGTTATGTAAATGTTAAGATCTGAAATCTACTCAAAGGAGAGGTTGTTTTGGAAATCAGTCCACTATGGTTGCAAAGTAAAATGAAGATATTATCGTTTTTATTCTTTATCTTAACTACCTCATCTTCACAAATTTCAGCTGATGAGTACTTAGATTTTGGTATGAATTTATTGGGTGAGAAATTTACAGCCTTTGAAGTCAAACATAATAAATGTTTAATCATGTCAAAAAAGAATCAATTATCTGATAGCAGCATTGCCACTCTAAAACAGTTACCCATTTCAGTTGGTGAGGCTTTAGGCTATTTACATCTTAAAGCGATACGGATGTGCGTGGGTGATGAATACACTGAGTTACTCCAAGTGTTTCTAGATTTAGAAAATGAAAATAAGACAGAACAGAATACTTTTGTCACTCAAGAAATAGATAAAATCAAATTGTTAATTTTTTCTACTTCGGAGTTAAGAGCTCAGAAGCAATATGATTCTTTACCTGTTGAGTACAAAAATAAACTACAGCTAGTGGAAGGTATTCATCAGCCATTTGATATGATCAATGCATTTGAACGAGCGTGGTTATAATTAATTAGTAATCTTTATAAAGTCGATTAACATAGGTTAATCGATTTTTTATCTTTTTAGTAATAGTCTCTGATGTTGTTAGAATACACCTACCTTTTGCAAGCTGCAGTCCGAGTTAATAACCATTATGTTTAACCGTCTTTCTCTATTTTTGTATTTAATCTTAGCTATATCGATCAGCGCATGCGCCATGCCACTGGGGATGACACAAGCGGGTAGCATTACCGCCCCGTCTATTGACGAAGCCAGCGGTTTGGCGGTATCGAGGCTCAATGACAAGATATTGTGGGTACATAACGACAGTGGTGATTCGGCAAGGATTTTTGCCATTGATACCCAAGGTCATCAACTCGCGACAGTAAACATTACTGGTGTAAAGAACATTGATTGGGAAGACATAGCCTCGTTTGTTTACCAAGGTGAAGCGTACTTATTGATCGCCGATGTGGGTGATAACCAAGCGAAGCGATCGCAGTATCAATTACACCTGATCAAAGAGCCAGATTTAAGCCAACTGAATGGACAAAAAACACTGTCGGTTAAACCCAGTTGGAGCATGACATTTACCTACCCAGATGGCGCACACGATTGTGAATCCGTAGCCGTTGATGTGGCTAAGCAAAAAATACTGTTACTGACTAAACGCGATAAGCTGCCGATATTATACGAGTTACCATTAATCGCTCCTTCGGCGCAAAGCGTATCAAAGAATGTATCGGTTCAAATGATTAACAAACAAGCCAAAAGGTTGGGCGAAATAGCGCCATTACCAACCGCGATGCTCGATTATGCCAGTATCTATACTTGGGCCGGTTTTGCCGGAAAGCCCACCGCAATTGATATCTCCGCGGATGGTTTATCGGCTGTAGTATTAACCTACACTCACGCGTTCTATTTTACCCAATCACAGCCTGGCGATTGGTTAACGCTGTTTTCTACAGCGCCACAAGAGATTGCTCTGCCAGCGATAAAACAAGCTGAAGCGGTTAGTTTTAGCCAAGAGGGTAGCAGCATTTTTATTACATCAGAGATGCTGCCAGCGCCTTTGTATAAAATGGATTTGAAGGGTTTTCATACTCAATAGTAGGTTTTTTTCTTTATTTTTTAGATATGGCCTGCGGCCACTAAGGTCGTGGCGCTTCACCCACACCAGACCAAGAGGAAACCAACGGCTGTTTCCTCTTTACTTTTTATTCAAAGAATTGGCCCAGCCGCCACATCAACATTATCCCAATGTGATTTAAGCAATAGAAGCGATAATTTCGCGACGTGGTACGATCCAGCTTGTGACTTCGTTTGTAGACTGCTTCGGCCCATCTTGCAGTAAAGAGTGAAAATGCTAACGCTTCCGATGGGGATCTGATGTGAATGGATTCACGAATGTTGTGGTGGCATGGTCAATAATGTTCCCGACATCAAATGACATTCCCCATGTCCATATGGGTCAGATGCCAAAGAACGACCTTTCCCCGCGAAAGCTAGCTGGCATCTGATAGGCAGGATGCCTGAATGCCTTGGAGTATATGGATATACGTGAAAGGCCATGGTCAGCTCACGCATTCTTTTATAAAGAGTCTTCAACGGCCTCAATTTATTGGATACTGAAGGTTTCAAAGTAAAATACGCAAAAGTCGCAAACAAAAAAATTGTTAGTTTCAGCTAATGCGATAGCTGTATTTACATTACTATTGCTTGGTTTGATATTGCAGTTTTGTGTCTTCTATCAGTTGTTGCCACTGAGGGTATTCAGCAAAGCTTTGTTGTAAGTCGCCCCAAGGGGTGAGTGCTTCGGCCATCGTCGGTGCTTTGTTTTGGCGGGTTTGGTATAAATAATAAAAGGCTGACGCTCGATAATTAGCCGCGCAATGGACTAGCACAGGGGCATCGCCATTCTGGTCCATCAGGCTAAAAAATTGCTGTAGATTTTCTGGTGTAGGCTGCTGCCAGTCCACGCTAATATTGTGATAGTTCATACCGAGTTGAGTGACGATTTGCTGCTCATTTTGTAAGGCGTTTGGGTTGTCATTGGGAATGAGATTAATCACCGTTTTGATACCAGCTTGAGCGAGTTGTGCAAATTGTTGCTCTGTGGGTAAACCTGCAGTAATCACTTGCTGGTTATTAAATTTAACTGCTTTTATGTCGCCAAGTGTGTTGGTGTCAATATTCGCCATGCTGCCTGTACTGTTCACATCGGCACTATTCACTTCCGAGCTATTCACTTCCGAACTATTCACACCCGAACTAAATACTCCCGCACTAAAAAAGAAACAACACATTAATATGCTGGTGGACAGCAGGTTATAACGTTGCAGTATATTCATGTAATCCCCTTGGTTTGTGTGATACCTAATAACGTATGACGTATTTTCGCTAAGCTCAAGTTAAGCATACTATTGTTAAGTTTTCATATAAAAGTTACGTGTTGAAAGTTACATTCCGCACAGGCCAAACCCACCGTCGTTCAGGTAATGTTGTTGAGCCGGAATCCAGCGCTATTCTTTGTATTTATGGCCTGCGGCCACTAACGTCGTGGCGCGTCGCCCACACCAGACCAAGAGGAAACCAACGGCTGTTCCCTCTTGGATCTCCCAGCCGCCCCGCAACATTTTCAAACAGCGAAAAGGTCGCCATGGGGTCAAGTTTAACTTTGACCTGCATTTGTGTCTGCTTCAGCCTTATTCGAAAATGCTATCGCTTCCGATGGTACATCCTGTACCGCGAAAGCTAGCCAGACATCCATGTCTGGACCCACGTCATTTTCTTCAACGACCTCAATTCATGGAACCCTGAAAATGTTAAACCAAGCATCATAATGAGATTCTGTGATGAATGGTAAAAATCGGCTGAATGACTAAAAAATACATCTTAAAAGGTGTAATTAGAACAATCGATTAGCAGAAAGATTGTACAAAAAATAACTACCGCAAAAAAGAAAATTCCGATAGCATGTTATGTTAATAGTTACCGATTAATATGGATGTGGCATCGGCCAAGTCCAACAAGCAATTTATACTTTGCAAATAGTGCAACTTATTAGAGGTTTTATGTTTAGTTTCAATCCCCGAGGAGAAAATCTCAGAGCCTTAGAGCAAAACATATTAAAGTTTAGAGCTTTTGAAATGGTAATGATTTTATTCTATGTTGAAGAAATAAAATCTATTGCATTAAGGACTATCAAGGTTACTGATAAGTGGAATAATTTACTGTCAAATAAGGAAGAACGATTTCCTGATAACACAAAAAAAATATATAAAAAACTTTGGAAGTTATTAGTTACAGAGAATATTTTATCTACAGAAGAAAAAGATGATATTGAAAGTATTATTGATTACAGAAATGATATAGCACATTCAATTGAAGAGCTTGTTTTTGATCTGAATGTAGACTCATATTCAAAAAGTCATGTTAAATTCGCGGGTAAAAAATATGAGCATGGTGTACTTGAACGTTTAAAAAAATATAAAGAGTTAATGTATAAAAGATTCTCTGGCAAATATGTTTTTGAAATTAATATGAATAGCGTATTGTTCGCTCAAGCAGAGCGAACTTATCTAATTGAATTAGCAAAAATAGATAAAAAAATACGTCGATTACTTGAGTTAAGAAAAGTGTAAAATAAAAAAATAGAGTGTGAAGTAAAGCAGTTGAATGAGTTAGATATAACTAAGCTTCAACCATGGCATCCAAAAAACTTCAGACCTAACAGACAGTTATCACCTCAAGGTATAAAGTGTATGCATATGCTTTTTAGTTTAAATGTAAGTAATATTACAGTGAGTTATTTGATGCGTATTTCACTAAAATCAATTAGTAAAAGAAAGAGGATTTGGCTAAAATAAAATACAAGCTTTCAAATAACCTAATCTGCAATCCACTTGTCCAAAACAGCTCTCATTGAGCTGTTTTGGTTGCATCAATTATTCTTCACTGCTCAAAATAAAATTGCTAATCGCTTTTGAGATCAGGTCTTTCTTCATCGTAGTGCGTGCGAGAGGCTGGTTAAACCAAAAGCTCATTGGTTGGTCAAAGCCGATACCGTGCATATAATTGTAGAGCGCCTTACGCAGTCCTTCGCCCAGCATGTCATGATCGGTGCCGGTTGGGTCGGTGAAATCCACATCGTTTTCAGCGAATAAGATCTCTGGGCGTTCAGCAAGGGTGATACCAAACTGCTCTGGGTTCAAGCCAATAGGGCTGTGGATGGTGGCCACAAAACGATGCCAGTAGGCGGACTGGAAACAGCCTTGCTGCATCAATTGGCGCACCATTTCCAGCGAATCGATAGTCTCTTGTTCGGTTTGTGTTGGAAAGCCATACATTAAATAGGCATGCACCAAGATACCGGCATCACTAAAGGCTTTGGTGACATGGGCGACGCGCTCAACACTCACGCCTTTTTTCATTAGTTTCAATAGTCTGTCTGAAGCCACTTCAAGGCCGCCACTGACTGCGATACAACCCGAGTCTGCCAGTAACTGGCAACGCGCTGGGCTAAACGTTCTTTCAAAGCGGATATTACCCCACCAGCTGATCACTACGTTGCGTTCAATGAGGCGTTTTGCAAACGCAAATAAGGTTTTTGGCGGTAGGGCTTCATCGACAAAATGGAAACCTGTTTGTCCGGTTTCTTCAATAAGCGCTTCGATGCGGTCCACCAGAATATCCGCGCCAGCAGTATCGTAGCGGTCGATGTAGTCCAAACTGACATCGCAAAAGCTGCATTTACGCCAGTAACAGCCATGGGCTATGGTGAGTTTATTCCAGCGGCCATCACTCCAAATACGGTGCATAGGATTGAGCATTTCACATAAAGACAGGTATTCGCCCAATGGCAAGCCATCGTAAATGGGCGCGCCAACGTCGACCTGTGGAATGTCGTGTAGCAGTTCGTTTTGATTTAAGTGGACGTAGGCTTGACCATTTTCATCTTCTGCGAGGAAATAGGTTCGCACTAACTCGTCTATCTCGCGCTTGCCTTCAAAGTATTCCAGCAGGGTGATAAGTGGGCGTTCGCCGTCGTCAAGACAGATAAAGTCGACAAACTCAAATACGCGAGGGTCTTTGAGTGCGCGCAGCTCAGTATTGACAAAACCACCGCCCATGACGATGGGAAGCTCAGGATTGATGGCTTTACAGGTTTGCGCAATACGCAAAGCGCCGAGCATGTTACCGGGAAAAGGCACGGTTAACGCGACCACGCTAGGCTGAGTTTCTTCTAGATACTGCTCGACCAACTGTTCCAAAATTTCCGAGCTGAAACTAGGGTCTCCCATCAAGGTGTCGTAGAGGTTGTCAAAGCTTGGGTTGGCCGACGCTAATTTTTCGCCATAGCGGCTGACTTCAAAGTAAGGATCAACCCCCTGAGTAATCACGTTCGACAGATCATTAATAAACAGGGTGGTGAGATATTTGGCTTTATCTTGTACGCCTAAATTGCCAAAGGCCGCTTGCAACACATCGCCAGATATCTCTTCCATCTGGGCTATAGTGTCAAATGCTGGGCCTTCTGGTAAAAAACGCCGTGAGTTAATCCGCATTGCTAGGCTTGGATCTTTACCCTGCAAAAAGCGAATGGCAGGCTCAACGGCTAGATGGTAACGATCGTATTCGGCTAGAAAATTAAAGATCACATCAGGTAGCTCATTGTCTTCAAAATGCTCGAAGTTTTCTTCCACATGCTGACGGATAATCTCCAGCGCAGGCGCCGTCATCATCTCAAGGAAAAGCTCAATAGCAGGATCTCGCTGAACCGCCTCATAGCCTCGTGAGCGTAAAAAACCAGTCAAATACGCTGTTGCCGGATACGGCGTATTCAGCTGGGTCATAGGTGGAGTCATTAGAAGAACGGTCATAACCTGCCTTTAAATAGTAAAACCTGAATGCTTATTGCGAAACAGAATAATGGCAGCAAATGCCGCTGCCATAAAATAATAATGAATTCTAACAAATGACCTGTAAAAAATCCCAGTAGATTAGAAAATGGTTGATTGATCACCGGTTGATTGCGCCGTCTGGATTGATCATATGCTTCGCCATTTGAGGCGGAATAGTCGTCAGTGTCGACTTTATGCTTTTTTAACAGTGCGATCAGGACTGCGAGGCACGCTGATTAAGCGGTCGAGTAAGTCGAGTCAGATGGACTGAATTTTCATCTGACCCTGCTAATGCTTAATTAAGGATGGGCGCTAGATAACCAGTGCCAAGTTGTTGCATTTGCTGTTCAACCCAGACTACTCTCTGGCGAAAATAAGGGCTTAAATTACGAGGATCGCGATTGCGAGGGCTGGGCAATAGCACGGCTAGGCGCGCGGCTTCATTACGGGTTAGATAGCGAGCCGATTTATTAAAATAATGCTGGCTAGCCGCTTCTACGCCGTAAATCCCTTTACCAAACTCTGCCACGTTGACATACACTTCTAAGATACGTCTTTTGCCCCAAATCGCTTCAAGGCTGACGGCCAACATGGCTTCCAGACCTTTACGAACAAAGCTTTGCCCCGGCCATAGTAAGAGGTTTTTTGCGGTTTGTTGGCTGATGGTGCTGGCACCACGAAGACCTTCACCGTCGTCGTACTGGTTAAGGGCTTTACTGATGGCGGCAAAATCGACACCGAAATGCTCTGGAAACAGCTGATCTTCTGAGGCAACCATGGCTAGCGGTATCTGCGACGGCAACTCATCAATACTTATCCAGTGTTGGGTAACCGGATAAGGGCTTTGCAGCATAAATGACGTAGTCGGTGGCGCCACAAATCGAAACACCAGTAACAATAGCGCCAGTAATAGCAACAACCGCCACATAACAAACCATGTCCAACCCAAAAAACCTCGTTTACGATTTGCCATTCACTGCCTCTGGTTATGTCAGCCTTTGAGGCTTTGTCGTCTTCGATGTGCAAGAGTATAGGATATTGAGCATCAAGACCAAACGCTAATAAACGTCGTTCAAACTTTATTTCTCAAGGGAAGTTTACCTCATATCGGTATACAGATTCATTAAGCCGCAATAATGCCTAAGGTGGTCACAATGTGATACTCATTTTTCAACGCGTTAGGGTTATCATTAAGGGTTAAGTTGATTACAGTCATGCCCCCCAGGTTTGGCGATTATTTTAAATGGGCAATCCTGCGGTTATCACTTGCTCATTATTAAACGTTAATGGCGTTAATCTCGGCAAGTTTGCCACTATCTATATTGGCCATATGATTACTACTTCAGGTTAAGTTAACCAACAATAAGCTGCTCAACAGTAATCCATAGCGATAAAATCTTTTCATATAAGTTCCTCAACAAGGTTTGATATTTGACAAGATAGTGCGGATGTCTGCCAAGCTGGTTTGCCATTGATGATAATCAAGCCTAATAGAATAGGCGTTGTTATCGACCATCAATACCAATGATGGAAACCCTTGAATAGGAAGTTGACCAGCAAGGTTAATTTCTTGCAACAGTTGTTTGTCTATGTCATTAGCGGTTAATTGTTCAACGAAAGGTGCTTCAGGGATGCCAACTTGAATCGCGATAGCCACTAAAGTATCGAGATCCGATGGGTTTTTCGCATTCAAGTAATACGCCTGTTGAATCGCATTAATCATTTGTTTTTCAAGCCCATATTGACGAGCAATGATACTGGCTCGACATGCTGGATAAGTCGATCGCCTGGGTTGGCAGAGATGCCAAAAGTCATGATTAAATTTAGTGCCCAGTTGTTGAGTAATTTTTTGCCACGTTTGTTGTAACATTTGCTGCATGGGTCGTGGCATTGGGAGATCTGAATCTGGCGCCAACCCCCCGACCAAGTATTTGATGGTTAACTGTTGGCCCAATTGCTGCTGCAGTTGAGCTTGCAGCGTGTCCCATGTGGGGCGATATCCCCAACACCAACTGCACATAGGGTCGTGAACATAATAGAGTGTTGTGTTAGGCATTATGGACCTCGTTGTTAAGCGTTAAAACGCTACTGCTGTTATTCGTTTTATCTATTTAGGGTTATTATTGTCATATTAATTCTATATTTTAGTCATATTCATTGCGTAAGCTGGTGGCGATAATGAGTCAATCAACCCTGCATTACAACAGGCATGCATGACAATATGGAGCAAAAAGATGACAAGGAAAAACAGTGTCACACTGGGTATTATTTCGATTTTGACCAGTATGTTATGGGTCTCAGGCTGTAACAGTAACGATAATAATACCAGCGTAGCAACAGAATTGAATAAAAGTGTCAGCGCTCAAGTGGGCCCTAGACCGCTATTTTTAGTCGGTCAAATGCAAGACAGTGAGTTAAAAGATCAATTAGCGCAATGTGCTTCAAATTCATTTTACCGGACTGATTTCTCGATTGGCCACCGTGGTGCATCGATGCAATTCCCTGAACACACCAAAGAAGCCTATCAAGCAGCCATCGATTCCGGTGCTGGTATTGTTGAATGTGATGTGACCTTTACCGCAGATAAAGCGCTCGTGTGTCGTCATTCACAGTGTGATTTAGCCACTACCACCAATATTCTGTCCATTCCAGCCCTAGCCAATAAATGTTCAGTGCCATTTTTACCCGCCGATGCTGTTAACGGTGTCAGCGCTACGGCGACTTGTTGTACTAGCGATATCAGTTTAGCTGAATTTAACACCTTAAAAGGCAAAATGGACGGCTTTAACCCCAATGCCACCACAGTCGAAGAGTTTATGGACGGCACGCCAAATTGGCGCACCGATTTATATGCCGGTAATGGCACTTTAATGACTCATGCTGAAAGTATTGCCTTATTCAAAGCTGCTGGAGTAAAGATGACTCCAGAGCTTAAGTCGGCTAGTGTCAGCATGCCCTATGATGGCTTTACCCAACAAGATTACGCTCAGAAAATGCTAGATGAATATGCCGCAGCAGGTGTTGATGCATCGCAAGTATTTCCGCAGTCGTTTAATTTAGACGATATAAAATATTGGATAGCCAATGCGCCTGAATTTGCCGATCAAGCGGTATACCTCGATGGCCGTGACGAGCAGGCTGGATTTGACCCGCAAAATAGCGCGACTTGGTCACCGAGTATGGATACCTTGGCCGCTGATGGCGTAAAAATTATCGCGCCACCGTTATGGATGTTAGTCACTTTAGATAATAACAAGGCCATCGTACCTTCTGAATATACTAAAGCGGCTAATGCAGCTGGCTTAAAAATTATTGCATGGTCACTTGAGCGTTCAGGCCCACTGAGCCAAGGTGGTGGCGGTTGGTACTATCAAAGTATTGCCGACGTGGTTGATAACGAAGGTGACACTTTTGAGCTGTTAGATGTACTGGCAAAAGATGTTGGCGTAATCGGTGTGTTTTCCGACTGGCCCGCTACCGTGACCTATTATGCTAACTGCATGGATATGTAACGATTAACAGTATTATTGTCCCTTATTTAGCTGGGATAAACTGAACTTATCAAGAAGGTGCTGACATTGTTGGCACCTTTTTTTATTCTATTCACTATACTCGTTGTGATAGAAGACTAATTGCTCACGGCTCAACCAAGCTTCGAGCGAGTGGGCGATGATAAACGCTAATGTCACTTGTTGATGTATTATCGAAGCGACCGAAATAGTGACATAAATGAGGTTTATAGCGATGTGGCTAGCCTTTAGTCTATATAGCTCGCAGAGGATGTCAGTGGTAGTGTTATAGCACAACAAGACCTATAACCATATATAAAATAAGGATATTTAGGATGAAGTTAACCAAACGTTTTTGCATGATTGGCGCGGCAGCCGCGCTGTCTATTAGTACGGCTGTTATGGCGGCACCGACATTTATTAATATTCTTACTGGCGGCACCAGTGGTGTGTATTATCCTATCGGTGTTGCTCTTTCACAACTGTATAGTAATGGTATTGAAGGCTCTAAAACCTCTGTTCAAGCGACTAAAGCGTCTGTTGAAAACCTTAATTTATTACAAGCTGGACGTGGCGAATTAGCACTTGCGTTAGGTGATTCGGTATCGGCTGCATGGGCGGGTGATGCTGAAGCAGGTTTTAAGACACCGTTGAACAAATTACGTGTCATTGCCGCAACATATCCTAATTTTATCCAAATTGTCGCCAATAAAGATGCAGGGATTAATAGCCTTGCCGATTTAAAAGGCAAACGTATTTCTGTGGGGGCGCCTAAATCTGGTACTGAGCTAAACGCTCGCGCTATTTTTAGTGCTGCAGGCTTAAGCTATGACGATATGGGGAAAGTGGAATTTCTGCCTTATGCCGAATCAGTTGAGCTAATTAAAAACCGTCAATTGGATGCGACCTTACAATCGTCTGGCCTAGGTATGGCGGCCATTCGTGATTTAGCCGCCACCATGGCGATTAACTTTGTCGAGATCCCCGCAGATATCGTGGCTAAAATTAATAATCCCGCTTATCAAGTAGGGGTGATTACTGCCAATACCTATGAAGGTCAAACTACCGATATTAGTACGGTGTCGATTCAGAATTTATTGGTAAGCCATAGTAAGGTCTCTGATGAAATCGCCTATCAAATGACTAAACTTATGTTTGAAAACTTGGATCGTTTAGGTACGGCACACTCTGCCGCTAAGGCTATCAGTTTAGACACAGCGACCAAAAATCTGCCTATTCCAATGCATCCAGGTGCAGAGCGTTACTACAAAGAGGTGAATGCATTGTAATCTCATTTTTACTTTGCGAGCGCTTGCTTAACCTAAGCAAGCGCTTATGTGTTTTTGTCTTTCGGCATACCATTTTTAGCTGTAGTAAGGGTAGAGGTATACCATGAGCGAGCCATCCAATAACCAGACTATTATGTCGCAACAAGGCTTAAGTGCTGATACCCGAGATTGGCCAAAAGCCCTATTTTTCGTGGCACTCATTTTTTCTATTTTCCAAATTACCACCGCAGCATTTCATCCTGTTTCAACCCAAGTGTTACGCGCTGTGCACGTGGGTTTTTTATTATTAGTGGTATTTATTAGCTATCCAGGTATCGGCAAAAGCCAGCCATGGCAACCCTTAGCCTGGATACTCGGCTTAGCGGGTATGGCTACCGCGGCTTATCAATGGGTATTTGAAGCTGACTTAATTCAACGTTCCGGTGACTTAACCCAAAATGACATGATTATTGGTGTGGTATTAGTCGCTCTAGTGTTTGAAGCGGCAAGGCGAGTGATGGGCATTGCCCTGCCGATCATTTGTGGTTTATTTCTGGCTTATGGTTTGTTTGGTGAGTATTTGCCCGGAGAACTGATGCACAGAGGGTATGGTTTTGATCAAATTATTAACCAGTTAGCCTTTGGCACAGAAGGCTTATATGGCACGCCAACCTATGTATCAGCGACGTATATTTTCTTGTTTATTCTGTTTGGGGCCTTTTTAGAGCAAGCTGGGATGATCCGCTTATTTACCGATTTTGCCATGGGATTATTTGGCCATAAAGTCGGTGGACCCGCAAAAGTATCTGTGGTGTCATCGGCACTAATGGGCACCATTACTGGATCCGGTGTGGCTAATGTGGTGACCACTGGCCAGTTTACGATTCCGTTAATGAAGCGTTTTGGTTATCGATCTGCTTTTGCGGGCGGGGTTGAGGCCACGTCCAGTATGGGCAGCCAAATTATGCCGCCGATTATGGGCGCAGTAGCCTTTATTATGGCTGAAACCATTAACGTGCAATTTATTGAAATTGCAAAAGCAGCGATGATCCCCGCTGTACTGTATTTTTGCTCGGTGTTCTGGATGGTGCATTTAGAAGCTAAACGCGCCAATTTATCGGGCTTACCCAAAGATCAGTGTCCTGATCCGTGGGCAGCGATTAAGCTACGTTGGTACTTACTCATCCCGTTATTTATTTTGATTGGCTTGTTGTTCTCTGGTCGCACGCCACTGTTTTCTGGGATGGTGGGGTTAGCACTGACTGCTATTGTGATTTTAGGTTCGGCCATTATTCTCAATCTATCATCAGCTGCGATGCGGTTTGTTTTTTGGATAGCGCTAGGGGTGTTATGTGCTGGTTTCTTTCAATTAGGCATCGGGGTGATGTTTGGGGTTATTGCGCTGCTGGTGGTTATTTGTTGGTTTGTTAAAGGCGGTAAAGAAACCCTTCAACTGTGCTTACATGCCTTGGTAGAAGGTGCTCGTCATGCAGTACCCGTTGGAATAGCGTGTGCATTGGTTGGAGTGATTATTGGCATTGTGTCACTTACGGGTATTGCCTCTACCTTTGCCGGTTATATTTTGGCGGTTGGCCAAGATAACCTGTTTTTATCGTTAATACTGACCATGGTAACGTGTCTCATTTTAGGCATGGGGATCCCAACTATTCCTAACTACATTATTACCAGCTCAATTGCTGCGCCAGCGTTACTGGATTTAGGCGTGCCGTTAATTGTGTCGCATATGTTTGTGTTTTACTTTGGCATCATGGCAGACCTTACCCCGCCGGTTGCGCTAGCGTGTTTTGCGGCAGCGCCAATAGCGAAAGAGAAAGGCTTAAAAATCAGCTTGTGGGCTATTCGTATTGCTATCGCTGGGTTTATTATTCCCTTTATGGCGGTATACGAACCAGCGTTAATGCTCCAAAGTGGTGGCGTGTTGGATACCCTTTTTGTGGTGCTTAAAGCGACGGTTGCAATTGGGATTTGGGGAATTATCTTTACTGGGTATTTATTCCAAAACCTTTATTGGTGGGAGCGTATTTTAGGCTTTATTGCCGGTGGTTGTTTAATTATGGCGACGCCATTAAGTGATGAGTTAGGTTTTGGTTTGGCACTGGCGTTTATGTTACAGCACCTGTGGCGTGCACGTAAGTTACAACGTTTAGCACAGGACAAATAATGCTAGGATTATGTTTAGGCCTAGCGGGCACAATATGGGCTCAAGTACCTGCTGAGAAAATGACTTTATCGTGGACCCACACGATTGAAAAAATTCGTTGGGCAGAAGATTATCGCTTGCAGCCTGACGGGTTTATCTTAGAGCAAGCAAGGGTAAAAGGCAGTGGTGCAGGGATGGAGATACCGTTGGATGCCGTGTTAAACAATGGCAGCTGGCATTACACCCCCCATTTACCTATCTTGCCGATGCTAAAACTTGGTCGTACCCCAGAAGCAGGTGATTACCAGCTGTGTGTTTCATCTGCTCAGCGCGAGCAACAATGTCACCCAATGAGTTTTTGGGTCGGAGAGCCGACAGTTGAACAGCCATTGATAGAGTTATGGGGTTGCGATATAGGGTAGTGACATTGTGACGTCAGTTCGCATAATGCATCATGTTGTTTGCCTCGTTTTAGACATAAAAAAAGCTGAATCAAGGATCCAGCTTTTTCTTTATGAAGCGTTTTGACAAAGACTTACTTTGAAAAAATATCTTGCAGTGCGGGTACTACTTGTTTCTTACGGCTTAATACGCCGTCTAACCACACTTTACCATCGACGGTAGGCTTACCGTAAGCGCGCTCAGTTAAGTCTGCTAAGTCAGAAATTACCAACATTTCTGAGCCTTCTTTCATGATATCGGTTAGCAGTAATAATACGCTGTGACGATTACCTTCGGCTTTCAGTTTAACGATATCCGCGGCTAAATCCGCTTTGATTGAGTCAAATACAGATAAGTCGATCACTTCTAACTGACCAATACCGACCAAGTTACCGTTCATGTTAAAGTCTTTAAAATCACGCATAACTAAGTCGCGCGCCGGCGTGCCTTCAACCGCTGATTTGACTTTAAACATGTCCATGCCGAGTGCTTTAAAGTCTTCAATACCGGCGATTTTAGCTAAGGCTTCAACACAACGAATGTCTGCGGTGGTGCAGGTGGGTGATTTAAAAATGACCGTGTCACTTAAAATGGCGCACATCATAATACCAGCGATGTTGGCAGGGATTTCTACTTGGTAAAAATCGTACATCATTTTAATCACTGTGTTACTGCAACCCACGGGGCGGATCCAACACTCTAGCGGAGTCGAAGTGGTTAGGTCGCCTAATTTATGGTGATCAACAATCCCCACAATAGTCGCTTGAGCGATATCATCTGGTGCTTGAGTAACTTCTGAATGGTCAACAATATAGACTTCTTCGCCAGCATAACTGGTTTTATATTCTGGCGCTTCAAAACCAAATTTCTCTAGAATAAATGCGGTTTCT
Source organism: Shewanella sp. T24-MNA-CIBAN-0130 (assembly GCF_040310185.1). NCBI lineage: Bacteria > Pseudomonadati > Pseudomonadota > Gammaproteobacteria > Alteromonadales > Shewanellaceae > Shewanella > Shewanella sp. T24-MNA-CIBAN-0130. The sequence goes on from NZ_JBEOPP010000003.1 coordinate 37,651, forward strand.
GGTGATAACTCGCCTAAACGGGCCGCAATGGCCGGTTCATCGATTTGGTTTTTTAAATATGCTAATGCGATAGCACCACAAATTGAATCTGAATCAGGGATCTTGTGACCCACTACATACATTGCCATTGAAACACTCTCCTATAAAGTTGTGATGATTTTAACAAGGATTAATCTTCATCGCATTAAAAAACAACACTTGATTGATTCAACTTACCAGATCAAGCTTATCGTTGATGATATGAGCTATCAATGGCTCAAAAAAAAGCCCCAAGCGGAGAGTCTCGGGGCCTTTCTATCTTACCAAGGGTAAATGCACATTCGTCATTAGCTCAGGTATGACACATTTGTCTCTAGCTCATATATGACAGGGATGTTGAGAGATATGGTGTGCATGGATTAACTTTAGCAGACTTTGGTTAGATAGCGATATTTTGCCATAATATCCATAGTTGGACTGAGCTGAGGCTATCTTGCTCTCGCTATTTTGTTATAGCCGAACTTTAATCACCACTTTACGGACTTTTTGTGGTGTTGCACTGGTGCCTGGCATATGTATGTCGCCGGGGAAAAACAGCGCGAACATGCCCGCTTTTAGAGGAATAAATGCCGCGTCATCTTTGTTAGATTGATAATCGTATTCAGCATAGTCATGTTTGTCAAAATAGGGCTTAGAAGGCGTTTGATTGGCCAAGGGTAAATAACCAAATTCTTCTTCACCGCTGACCACATATTGCACATCAATGTATTGTTGATGAACTTCAAACGGCTCTATTTCTTTGGGTTTGGTTTCATAATCATTGACGATAACGAAAATATTTTTGCCTTCAAGCGGGTAGGTTCCCACTTCAAGCTGACTAAAGTCTGTGTCGGCGAGATGGGTTAACGCTATGGCTAATCTCGGGTTGAGCGGTGTATAAAGGTGACGATTGGCTAAAGTATCAACAATCATAAAAAATTCCGTAAAGTAAAAGCCACAAAAACATCATAGCGTGTTAGCGCTAAAGCATACTGTTTTACAAACACAACAGCATTAAAAATATAATAAGAATTGTAAATTACCTGCACGACAGAGCTGAGTTAATATCCTCATTTTATCCATACATGAGCCTTGATTGGTTTTATACATCCCTGTTATGGCGAAAAGCCTAAGCCAACCTCAGCGCGGCAATAAGGGGTGAGTAGACTCGACAAATTAGCTTGGGAGTGAGTCTTTCAAATCAAGCTTGCTCTATGCCTTGATAGCGGGGTGAATTCATGGGTTAACAGCCGTATTGTTTATTGGCTGCAATGTGCAATAAAGCCAGATATTGTTACCTTTGGCACCATAATGGATCGTATCGAGCGTTTATAGCGCCTTAGCATATTGGATGTTTTTTGTTCTTTTTTTGTTCTTTTTTTGTTCTTTTTTGAAATACAGTCGTATTGAACAAGGTCTATTGGAGTAGAGCGTAGCGAGTTTAGTGGTGATGTCGTTAGTTCGCATTATTTAACCCGCTTAAGTTGTTGAATTATTAACCACTGCTACACTTATTTTATTGATTCGACTTTGGTTCAGTAACGTCACCTATGGTGTTGGAGGCTGTTATGCAAACAAAAGAAGTGGCATTACTCATCCAAGATGCAGTGCTGTTGCCCGGTGGGCGACTTGAAATTCGAGTCGTGACACCTAGCGATTTATGTATGGTTGCAGATGTATTAAAAGGCCACTATGACCTAGCATTTGCGCCATTGAAAGTGAATAGCGAACTTCCTTGTTATATTGCGGCAACCCAATGCAATATTATTGACTTCAATCAGTTGGAGGATAGTTCGTTAAGCATTGTTATTGAAGGTTCACAACGTCTTAAAATCTTATCCGCCGCCAAAAAACGTGATGGTTGCTGGATTGCTCGTGCGCTACCTTGCGCTAATTGGTGCGATGAGCCCATCGCGGGTGAGTTTGAAATTATCAGCGCCGCACTTGAACAATTTTATCAAGTGAATCCGGATTTGCTTGAGTTGTACTCACAAGTACATTTAGAAGATGCCACTTGGGTTAGTCAACGTTGGTTAGAAGTTTTACCTATGTATAACCGGGATAAGTTGATTTTAGTTGAACAACCTAATTGCCATAAGACCATGGATTTTGTGCTGCAATTACTCAAGTCGCATGTGGATGTATAACGCTTATATTGTGTTATTTTCCTAGCGATAATTAAGATACAATCTAGATTCGGCCTGATAAGATAACACTAACATTTTGTCTTTTATCGTTATCTTTATATAGCCAAGTTATTTATGCCTAATTCATCAAATTATATCGCGGGTCACGTTCTGTCTTCTTGCCAAACATCAAGCGCTGCCATTGCTGCTCAGCCATCCTATATTGTGTTGCCACGTACTAATGAGTTAGCAGGCAAGCAATACCACACTGTGATTGATTTTTTGATCGATCATTTTAAACAAATTGATCCCAGTGTGTGGCAACAAAGGATCGAAGCAGGCAAAGTACATTGGCAGCATGGCGGGTTAATTGGTATTAATACTGCCTATCAAGCGACCCAAAGAGTGTATTACTATCGGGAAGTGGTGGCTGAAACTAAAGTGCCGTTTGTTGAGCAAGTGCTGTATCAAGACAGCAACACTATTATTGTCTATAAACCGCATTTTTTACCTGTGACCCCAGGCGGTAATTACGTTAACGAATGCTTGGTACATCGATTACGTATCGCCACGCAAATTGACACTGTAGCACCCGCCCACCGGCTAGATAAAGATACGGCAGGGGTGATGTTAATGACGCTGGATCCGCAAACGCGGCATGCATATCACCAGTTGTTTTTAGATAACAAGATTACCAAAGATTATCAGGCCATCGCCAAGTTAACTCCACAGCTATTAGCACAGTTAGCCGATAATACTTGCACCTTGCCCATGCATTGGACCGTTAAAAATCGTATCGTTGCGGCTACCCCCAGCTTTACCATGCAGGTGGTTGAAGGTGAGGCTAACAGCCATTCTGAAATCAGTTTAGTGGCGGTAATGGGTGATTTAGGCTTGTTTACATTAAGCCCAATCACAGGTAAAACTCACCAATTACGAGTGCATATGCAGAGTTTAGGTATGCCGATTTTAAACGACCGCTTTTATCCGATATTACAGCCTAAAGGGCCTGATAATTTTGGCAAGCCGTTGCAACTATTAGCGAAACGGTTACGGTTCACCGATCCTATTAGTGGTATTGAACAAGACTTTGAGTGCCAAGGATTGGATTTTTAGCTGACTTTTTAGCTAATAAAAAACCGCCATCGTAAAAGTCGATGGCGGTTTTTTTGTTTCAGCTTATCGCATTTCTAGTCTGTTCTAGTCTGCTTTAGTGTGTTTAATACCTTTGCGGTTTTTCATTGGGTCGCCATCATAACCAAGGGCTTTCCAGTCTAAACGCTCGCCTTTGTTATGACAGTCATTACATTGTAATGCCTTGTCTTTTGGTGACACCATGTGGTTGACACGCCACCACATTACGGTTTCAACAAAACCATGATTACCACTGTACTTGAGTCCTTTCTCTATCATGGTTGGGTTAGCTTCCATTCCCAGTTTTGCGGCTAAGTCCCAATCAAATTCACTCCAGTAGCCACCTTCACCGTAAATTTTAGGCGTCAGTAAGATGTTGAGTTCAGTGTCATAAATTTGTTTGCCTGTATGCACTTTAAATGGGTAGATTTTGGCTTTAGGATCGTTAATATCACCTAATGGATAAGCTAATTTAAGCACTTTAGCTGGGTCCATTTTGTCGCCAGGCATGTAAGCATCGGCGTAGCCATTAAACCAAGCATATTGTGGTTTCACGTCTTTTTGCCAAATAAAGCTACCTTTCTTTTTCATATAGGTGTGCTTGCCGTATTGATCTGTCGTTACAGGAATATCTTGACCTGCGGTTGACCAATCCCAACGCATTTTGGTGGTTAGATTTTTAGCAAATGATGGAATATGACATGTCTGACACGCCACGGCTGCTGTATGAGTGTTCAGTCTTTTATTTTGATGTGGAGCTGCATCATGGCAGTTTTCACAACCAATATGATTTTCACCACCTGGCGATACTCCCATCGCATTACCGGTAATTTGATGATTTTCGGTGACATGACAAGTTTGGCATTGGAAATCGTTACCATCGGTGTCCATGTGCACATCGGTGGCTTTGTCTGGGTAAGACATGGAGGAGTCTAAATCGCCATGTTTAACACCATCACCGCCGCCGCCGTAAAAGTGGCAACTGCCGCAATTATCGCGCACTGGTGCACCCACATTTTGTGCTACGCGGGCTAAATTGACTCTTGCTAAGGCCTCGCCGGCACCAACAGGGTCTTTTATGTAAGTACCAGTCGTGTCGTGACAGACTAAGCAGTCCACTTTGCTCATGTCTTTAAAGTCGAATGTAGAATCTTTCCAACCATAACCCGCATGACAACTGGTGCAGCGCGGTTCATTACCCGCTATCGACACACAAAAATTGTTGATGCTGTTTTTCTTTCCTCTCTTAACGGTGCGACCAGGTAATTCTTGTTCCAATTCCCAAGTCCAATGTGAAGACTTCATAAACTCTTCAGCATGTTCTTTATGGCATGTTAAGCATTGTGTCGTCACTTCAGGGCCATTGGCAAAAGGCCCTTTCAGCGCCTCTTTATGGTCAAATGCAGCCTGCGCGCTACTGCTTAATAACAGTAATACAGCCAGTGCTGATAATAGTTTCATGATGTTTATCCTTACCCCTGAGCTTGTGCTCAGGGGGGCCAAGTTAGAGATTTAAGTTAGAAGTTAATCGTTAGTGAAGCATTAACGTCATAGGCGGTGTCGACCACTGGCAGCATGGAGTAAGCGTTACCGGCAATCACATCGTCAACTTTCAGAGGTGAACCTACTGGTGAGCCACTTCCGGTATATTCATAGTCGTAATACAAACCGGCTAACTTGATAAACATTTTTGGATTAATATCAAAGATATAATAGGCTTCGGCAACATGACCACGGGTGGCTAACTTACTGCCAATAGGGTCATCTTGAGCTTGGGTGAAGGGACTCCAGTATTTAGAACCGTAGTTATACTCCAAGCCGAATTTACCGTATGGTGCAGGTATTTGCATACCCACATAAATGCCATAGCCATCTTTGGTGTCACTATCAACCGTTTCTTTTGGTACCATAATAATTTCTGTACCCGTGCTGTTAAGTTCTGCTTCAAATACTGCATCGCTTAACATGCCACCGAACAAACCTGCATTACCGTTAGGTTCTGCACGAGTCCAACCGAGTGAAGCAAACACTTTCATGTCGTCATCGGATTCATAGGCATAACCTAATCCACCTAAATATATATCTCCAATTACACCACTAGGCTGTACTCGGGTGACGAAGTTAAAGTTGTCAAACTTTTGCATGTCTTGATACATGGTTGGGGCAAAGATACCCGCGAGTTGAGTTGGGAATGCCATGGTGCCTGTGAAGCCATCATTGACATCTTTAGCGCCGAATAAAGTGAACTGCAAGAAGTGGTTACCGTCGTTGATAACGTCGATATTAAAACCACCGAGGTGAGTGTCTTTGGTGATGATGTCACCAAACAATTCGCCATTGCCGTATTGCGACTCAAAGCCTTGACCATAGCAAAAACGCACGGTTTGGCCTTCAATGCCGGTGATATCACCCAGATTGTAACCTAAGGTTAGGCCATCGAAGTTGAAATTGACTAAGTGACCTGATGGCGTGCCGCCTCTGAGTTCATTTTCACGATAATGACTTGGTGGGCCGTACGTTGAGGGGCGACGTCCGATAGAAAGGTACGTGCCGCTACCGTTAATGTCTTTCCAGTTAAAATAGGCGCGTTCTACTTTTAATTCATCACCACTGGTGCTGCCGCTACTGGTGCCGTCCATGGTGAATGAGTTCCACGAGTCAAACACTTTAACCCCGCTAGAGTCTCCCCAGCTCTTAAACATGGTCAAGCGTCCGGCAAAGCTGACGTTATCCCATACTTTGGCATTAATGTTTAGGCGCAACCGCGTGGTATAAAATATATCGTTATCAATATCTTGTTGAGTTTTTTGACCTAACAGCATTGGCATAACGCCATTTAGCGCACCGCTTTGAAACGCGCTGGCTAAATCAGGGTTAGCCATCATCATTTGGCCTAATGGTGAAGTGGCACTATTAGGATCGCCAAATACTCCTGACATGGCTTTAGCGCCAAAGTCAGAAAAATTGACATTCATGGCTGGGTTCCAAGTGACATTTTGATAATGTAATGAATGTGCTTTGGTTCTAAAATCACCTGTGATTGCGACTCTATCTAAGGCAGTATGACGCTCGGTTTTGTCAACCCGCGAGCTTAAGTAGTCAAGATCATCGGTAACGCTAGCAAGCTGTTGTTTCAGGTCGGCAATTTTTTGTGAATCAGTGTCTGCCGCTAGACTTGCACTACTCATAAAAAGAGCGTTGGCAACTAATATTGAGATGAGAGTTCTCATGGTATTTCTCCCCGTTAATTGCCAAATGGTCAGTTCAATTTGGCAATTTTTTGGTGTAAGTTTCCCTGAGGCTAAGCCCCACTATTTTTTTCGGTTTGTTTATTGGCTGATATTTTCGCTTAGGACGAAAAGGTGCTCAGCATTGATGATTTAACCGCAGGTTGCTGGTTGGTCTGAATCAGCTGCGTGATCATACAAAAACTGTTGAATGTCTTTCAGGTCTTTTTCTGATAAGGCTTCAAAAATGGCGGGTTTAGCTTTGTGCATATCACGGGTAAAAAATCGATCCCACTGGCTCATGGTTTTTGTCATTGGAGTGAGTTCTACGCCTTCACTATTGACACTGTGGCACGCTTTACATTCTTTTTTGTACAGGTGTTTGCCTTTTTTAGGGTTACCACCATCGGCTGCCATTACTTGGCTACCGAGTGATAATGCAATGGCGATTGCGATACCAACTTTAACGTATGTGTTCATCATTTTATCCTCTATAGAGCTTTTTTATGGTTGAAGCATTAGCAACATGTGATCATTTCTTTGCTGTAAAGAATGTTACCTAAAAATAGGTATTGTTAATTTGAAGTAGATCATATTCATGAGAAAAATCTAATTGAAAAAAAGTTAATTGAAAGAAATCTAATGAACAACTGTGATGCAGATCTATTGTGCAGAGGATAAAATTTTGTTAGGTAACATGGTACTAGGTAGTGATAGATGTTCGGCCACATATAAGAATGTGTTGTTGTTTATGTCTGAATCGTATGCGATAAAAAAAAAGGGCTGTTAATAGGCAGAGATTAATTAGCAGAGATTAATGTGTTGACCGACATGATGACCAATATTGTTGCGCTAATGCTACATAATATTAATGTCGCCATACGGGTTTTTTCTTTATCGATGCGGCCAATTAATCGGCCAGCGACAAGGTAGCCCGCAATCACTGAAGGCAATAACAACAGTGATAACCATAAGTGCTTGAGCTCAACTAAGCCAACAACAGCTAGAATAGCTAGCGCAATTAATGAGCTAAAGACAAAGAAGGCTGATAATGCGGCTCGAAATTGACTGGCATCTTTGCCTGCAAGCAATATAGCCATTGGTGGACCTCCAATGGCAGCGATATTAGCAAATATGCCCGAAAATACCCCGGCGATAAATAAACTGCTGCGATTTATTGGTGCGGTAACGCGATAGGTACTCAGGATCACGGCAATAAACACAATAGCCGCAATAATTAAGCCTAATATGGGTTGGGGCGCAAACAATAATAATCCAGCACCTAAGAATCCCCCAGGAATACGGCCTAATAGCGCATATTGCAGACCATTAAACTGTAAGTGTCCGCGCTCTCGAAAAAGTGTCATGGCAGAGATAGCAAAACCCATGGCAATAATGGGCACTGGGACTAATTGAGGATTAACAATGTACAGCAGCGGGCTGGCAACAACGGCTAACCCAAAACCAATTAAGCTTTGGGTTAGTGCGCCAAAAAACACGATAACTGATGCCAGTATCAAGGTTGTTGGATCGATAAATGGCATCATAAATTCTCGTTAACAACATCACTGCTTCTTAAAAGGGCAGTTTAACAGTTTGTGAGGTAATCACTAACCAGTGAATTATTCGAGCTCTTCCCACTCGATCCCCATATCATCCATTAATTTTTTCGCTTCACTTGGAATGCTGTCAGGTTGATCTTTTGATAAATCAATATCATAAGGCAAAGGTTGACCTGTGTACGCATGCAAAAATGCTTCGCACAGCAGTTCACTGTTGGTTGCATGACGCAGATTGTTTATCTGGCGTCTGGTACGCTCATCTGTCAGTATTTTTAGTACTTTTAGAGGTATAGAAACTGTTATCTTTTTTACTTGTTCACTTTTTTTGCCGTGTTCGGCATATGGGCTGATATATTCGCCATTCCATTCAGTCATTAACTTACCCTTAACGATAAATACGGTGCAGATTTTAAACCGTTACACTCTCTAGTCAAATTATTGCGAATATTTAATCTCGATGCAAATAGATTTCTTGATGTTTAGACGTCTAAGCGTCTATTTTTGTTGACGGATGAAGATCTCTTCGGTAGATTTAGACGTCTAGACATCTCTTTGTGTGTTTGTGACATTTTTAGGAGTCAATTATGACTAAGCATCAAAGCGCCACATTGGCCGTTCGCCAGGGTATTGAAACAGACACACAGCATGGCGCCATAGTGCCCCCAATTTATTTATCAACCAATTATTCCTTCGATGGTCACAACAATCCGCGCGAGTTTGATTACAGCCGATCGGGTAATCCGACCCGCTGTATTTTAGGTGAAGCGCTGGCCAAACTTGAGCAAGGCGCTACAGGTGTAGTGACCTGTACTGGCATGGCCGCCATTACCTTAGTGACTAGCTTACTTGGTCCAGATGATTTATTAGTGGTGCCGCATGATTGTTATGGTGGTAGTTATCGCCTATTTACGCATTTGGCTAAAAAAGGTCAATTTAAGTTGTTGGTTGTTGATCAAACTGATGCACAAGCATTGAACCAAGCCATTGCCCAAAAACCGAAAATGGTCTGGTTAGAAACGCCATCGAATCCACTGCTGCGGGTGGTCGATATTAGTGCTATTAGCCGAGCCTGCCATGACGTCGGTGCGTTAGTGGCGGTAGATAACACCTTTTTATCGCCAATATTACAACAACCCTTGTTATTGGGTGCTGACATCGTTATTCACTCAACCACTAAATACATTAATGGTCACAGTGATGTGGTGGGTGGCGCTGTGGTGGCTAAAGATGCTGAAGTGGGTGAATTATTGCATTGGTGGTCAAATACGTTAGGGTTAACGGGATCTGCTTTTGACAGTTACTTAACCTTGCGTGGCTTGCGCACTTTAGCGGTGCGAATTCGTGAGCATCAGCGTAATGCGCAAAAAATTGTTGCGTTATTGAGTGCCAGTGCTGTGGTGTCCAAGGTGTATTATCCGGGATTAAAAGACCATCCTGGTCACGACATTGCGGCAAAACAACAACAAGGCTTTGGCGCGATGTTAAGCTTTGAGTTGTTCGGTGGTGAAGCTGAAGTGGAGGCATTTTTACAGGCATTATCCCTGTTTAGTATTGCGGAAAGTTTAGGCGGAGTGGAAAGCTTAGTCGCTGTTCCGGCCACGATGACCCACAGAGCTATGGACCCACAAGCAAGGAAAGAGGCTGGTATTAAAGAGACTTTATTGAGATTATCGGTTGGCATTGAAGATGCTGAGGACCTTGTGGCCGACATTAAAGCTGGCTTAGCTGCTGTTAACGCGATTAAATCAGCTTAATTTGGCTTAAATTAGCTTAATTCGAGTTTAAGTTAGCTGTGGTTTTGCCCAAATTAAGTAAAATAGTAAAAATATGCACTTGCAACACTATTCATTTCAAAATAGAAGTCTAGCAGTCGCAACACAAGTCGTAGTTGTTTAAGGAGTCAGTAATGGCGCGAAGTCATTTACACAAGTTTGGTGGTTCAAGTTTAGCGGATGCAGATTGCTATCGCCGTGTTGCACATATTCTTCTTACACATGGTCAAAGTGATGATTTAGTGGTGGTATCCGCCGCCGGAAAAACGACTAACTTTTTATACAAATTACTCAGCCTGCGTGACAGTAGTCAATTGTGGCAAGAGCAACTACAAATTCTGATTAGCTATCAACAAACGTTAATTGAACAATTATTATCCAATGAACAAGCGCGAGACTTGCGCGAACGTTTGTCTTCTGACCAATCTCAGTTAGTCAGTCTGTTATCCTTAGAGCAACGCAATGATTACCAATTTAATCAAGTGGTGAGTTTTGGTGAACGTTGGTCCGCGCGCCTGATGGCGGCTTTGTTACGAGAAATGGGGGTGGCAGCCAATCATGTTGATGCTTGCTCTATTCTTGTCGCTGAGGAAGGGGCTGTACCTAATATTTTAGTGCCGCAGTCGCGTCAGAAAGTTCAAGCCTTATTGGCGCAGCATCCACAACAACGTTTAGTTATTACCGGTTTTATATGTGCTAATCGTCAGGGTGATACCTTATTATTAGGCCGTAATGGTTCAGACTTTAGTGCGACCTTGATTGCCAGTTTAGCCGACATAGAAAGAGTGACAATTTGGACTGATGTTGAAGGGGTATTTAATGCTGACCCGAACAAAATTAATGACGCAAAATTACTAAAGAGTATGTCATTAGCGGAAGCGGATCGCTTAGCGCGATTAGGTTCGCCAGTATTGCATTCTCGTACCTTACAGCCATTGTTTAATACGGCAGTGAGTTTAGCTGTACGCTCTAGTTATGCCTCACACACAGATTTTACCTTAATTGCGCCACTGAGTTCATCAGCGAGCGCACCGGTAATCACCAACTTAAATGAAGTGCTGTTGTTTAGTTTTAAAATGAACTCAGATATTGAGCCATTACTGACGATTTTAGATAAAGCAGGCATCACGCCGTTAGCTTATTGGTCGTTGGCACAGCATAAGTTTGAACTCGCCCTTACTCTTGAAAGCCAGAAACAAGTGCAATCTTTGCTTACTCGGTACCGCAGTGAATTTGCGATTGAAGAATTGAGTACCCAAACTGATTTAGGCCTAGTGGCGTTAGTCAGTGCTGATGCTCACCACTTTAGACGCAGTTTTGCCCGACTACTGAGTCGTGATGCGAAACCTATTTATCAAGATGCGTTAAGTTTAGTGACCTTAGTGCCGCAAGCTCAAGTGAGTTTATTAACCCAGAAAATACATCGCCGTTGTGCCGGTCCAAGAATGCGCATTGGGGTGTTATTGCTTGGGGTGGGTAATATCGGTGAGGCGTGGATTGATTTATTTAAACGGGCTAGCCCAACATTAAATAGTGAACTTGAAGCCTCTGTTGAGTTAGTGGGTCTAGTGGGCTCGAAAAAAGCGTTAATCTCCAATGACGGTATTAACCTTGAACGGTGGCAACTCGATTATCAACAGCAAGGCATTGAATGGGATTATGACAAACTGTTTGAGCAGTTAGCACTATTATCATGCGATGAAATTGTTGCATTAGATATCAGTGCTAGTGCCGCCTTAACCTTACAATATCCACAGCTGTTTGCCCATGGTATCCATGTGGTGAGTGCCAATAAATTAGCCGGTTCTGGGCCATTGCCATTTTATCGTGAATTAAAGCAGCAATTAAGTAATCGTCGATTATTTTGGCGTTATAACGCCAGTTGTGGTGCAGGTTTACCTATTCAGCATGCGTTAAATGACTTACGCAATAGTGGCGACACTGTTGAGGCCGTTGGTGGTATCTTTTCTGGCACCTTGTGTTGGTTGTTTGAAAATTATGATGGCACTAAACCCTTTTCTGAATTAGTGCTTCAAGCTCGCAGTTTAGGGATTACCGAGCCGGATCCCCGTGATGACTTATCGGGCCGTGACATGCAACGGAAACTGCTTATTTTGGCCCGAGAAATAGGCTTGGCGGTAGAGTTAGACTACATTAGCCTTAGTTCTTTGGTGCCTAAAGCATTAGCTGAGTTGTCACTTGAGGATTTTTTGGATCGTATCAGCGAGTTAGATGATGATTTATTGCAACAATATGTAGCCGCTGCCGAGCAAAACAAGGTACTGCGTTATGTGGCTTCACTGGATAAGGTCGAAGGCAAACTACAAGCGGAAGTAGGCTTACAATGGGTTGATAGCAATCATCCTTACGCTAACTTAACCCCAGGTGATAATGTGTTTGTTATTCGCAGTGCATTTTATCAAGGTAACCCTTTGATTATCCGCGGTCCAGGGGCTGGGCGTGAGGTGACTGCAGCGGCGGTACAGTCGGATTTGGTGCATATTTGCAAAGACCTTTTGCAAGAGTAGGTTTGTTGAGGAAGACCATTGTTAATGGTCTTTTTTTGTCATTCTTTATGATTTAGCTTTGATGGCCTGCGGCCACTAACGTCGTGGCCCTTCGCCCTATCTTATTACAAAGAGTGAAAATGCTAACGCTTCTGATAGGCAAAATGCCTGAATGCCTTGAAGCACATGGTCAATGATGTTCCCGACATCATAATGACATTTCCAATATCCATATAGGTCAGATGTGCGAGAAAGGCCTGTCAGGCTCACGCATTCCTTTATAAAGAGTCTTCAACGGCCTCAATGTTATTGAGTCCTGCAACCTTTAGATAAAACACCTCAAAACCAGCCTTAAAAGCTCTAATCAGAACAAGCAATTAGCATAAATATTGTACAAAAAAATAACTACCTTAAAAAAGTGAATTCCTATAGCATCTTAGGTTAAGTAAAGCGTTACCTAATCATTTGGATGTGGCATCGGGCAAATCCAAGAAGCGATTTATGCCTTGCAAACAGCGCAATGGATGAATACTGACTCTGTGGAAAAGAAGGATACTCAATGGAAAGGCCAACAAAGGAGAAAATTCGAGATTTACCCATTTATGAAGGTATTAGTCTAGAGAATATAATCGTTGTCACAAACAAAGCAGACTCGATAAGTGCAATAGCGGAGTTGAGATCACACTCTTGTTTAGGGTTTGATACAGAGAGCAAACCTTGTTTTATAAAAGGTGAGGTAAGTGATGGACCTCATCTAATTCAGCTAGCCACAAAATCTAAAGTATTCTTATTTCCTACAAAATTTTATGAAAATTTTACTGCAATCTCAGAAATATTATCTGATCCAACAATAAGGAAGGTAGGTTTTGGATTGAAAGAAGATAAAAAAATTCTTTTTAGAAAATTTGGAATTAAATTAGTAAATACAGAAGAACTATCTTCAAAAGTGATGCGTTTTGCGCATGTGAAACAACGCGTTGGCGCTAGAGTTGCAGTTGCAATGTTTTTTAATCAACGGCTATCGAAGAGTGCACAACAATCAAATTGGTCAATATTTCCTCTACACGATCATCAGAAAAGATACGCAGCAAATGATGCACATACAGCACTATTAATAGAACTAGAAATAGAAAGACAGAGCCATTAATCTCCCTAAAGCATATGAGCCTCTCACCAATCAAGAGACAACATTAGCTTATTTGACCAAGTAAATATGCCTGCTGACAATTAGTTAGGTTCATCAAACTCCCTGCACTGCCTCTGCACTTACCAGCCATTTATAAAACCCGTTACTGCATTTCTACCTGATTGATCTCAAGCTTTATTGCTGTGCTGGACTTGTCTAATTGTCTCAGGCTGAGCCATTGCTTGATTAACTTCTATTTTTTCAACTAACCAAAAAATCATAAATTAAAATCATAAATTAAAATCATAATTTAAAATTATTAATTTAATAATATTTGATAATTTTTATTTATGCCTCGTTCGCCGTAAGATTACTCCATCGAAACAAATGACGAATTAATAAATAGTTTTTTAGGAGTAAGTTATGAAAATGAATCACGTAGGTTTGATGGTTGGCGACATGGATAAAGCGGTTGAGTTTTACACTAAAGCGCTGGGTCTAAAAGTGGTAATGGGTAACACTAAGGTTCAAGAAGAACGTGAAACTGCGATTGGCAGAATGTGTGTGGCCGTTTTTGGTGAAGGCTTTAAAGGCTTTAACATTGCACACTTAGTCACGACTGACGGTATTGGTGTTGAGATGTTTGAAATGAAAGATCGTCAAGAACGTCATGAAGTTGATTTCACCCGTATTGGTATCTTCCACTTTTGTTTGCAAACAGATGACTTTGAAGGTGCAATTGCACGTACTGTGCAATATGGCGGTAAAGCACGTATGGATATCACGCGCTACCACCCAGAAGACGACAACAATCTAACCCAAATGGTGTACTTAGAAGACCCGTTTGGCAACTTGTTTGAACTTTACTCGCACACCTATGAAGAAACTTACTCCACTGATTACGAGTAATTTCTTAAGGTTATCCGCACTGCTTAAAAGCTACCTAAAGGGTGGCTTTTTTATGCCTGACGATAAATTTTCTCGGCTGCGTTGGTTCATTGTCAACTTACAAACTCAGTTCATGTTAACCCATCAAACAAGTGGTAAAGCTTGATCAAGGTAATGCTTAGCTTCTCATCAATCGCATACGAAACTTCCTTGATGTTAGCCCCTTAGTATTAGTCCCTTAGTATTAGTCCCATGGTATTAGTCCCATGGTAGTTCTTCATGGTGTCATAAAGACTTGCCGACACACACCGATGTCTGCGTAACCCACTTAGTTAGCGCTATCTGTATTGCCTGCAATTTAGGCGTAGACTTAAATTGACCGCATTGATGGTTTTTTAGCTTGACTTAGAATACAGTTAAACTAGTATATGGACATACAGACGTCCAAACGGCTAAATAATGTAAGTTTGCTGATTGGTATAGACTCCGAAGTTTTACAGAAGTTGAAGGAACACATTATGGCTTTTCATCATGCACAACATGCCCAATCGTTAAACCAGAGCTTGTCTGAGCTAAATGATATTAATGTGTCTTTTGAGTTTTTTCCGCCTTCAACGCCAGCGATGGAAGAGATCTTGTGGAACTCTATTCGTCGCTTAGAACCGTTAAACCCTAAATTTGTGTCAGTAACTTATGGTGCCAATTCAGGCGTCCGCGACCGAACTCATAGCGTGATTGAGCGTATCCAGAAAGAAACCAACTTAGTTGCCGCGCCGCATTTAACTTTGGTTGATGCCAGTGATGAAGAGTTAGTTGAATTGGCGAAACATTATTGGAAATCTGGCATTAAAGATATTGTTGCCTTGCGGGGGGACTTACCTGATGGCAGTCCAAAACCAACGCGTTTTGCTAATGATTTAGTGCGCTTATTACGCTCTGTTGCAGACTTTGATATTTCGGTTGCTGCTTATCCAGAAGTGCATCCCGATGCGCGTAATGCTCAAGCTGATTTAATCCACTTAAAAAAGAAAATTGATGCTGGCGCCAACCGTGCGATTACCCAGTTTTTCTTCGATGTTGAATCTTATTTGCGTTTTCGCGATCGCTGCGTCACGGCTGGCATTGATGTGGAGATTATCCCGGGGATATTACCTGTGACTAACTTTAAGCAGACCAAGCGTTTTGCTGATATGACTAACGTGGCCATTCCGCATTGGTTACACCGCCAGTTTGAAGGCCTCGATGACGATGCTGCAACGCGTCAGCTTGTCGGGGCTAATGTTGCGATTGATATGGTGAAAGTGTTGTCTCGTGAAGGGGTTAAAGATTTTCATTTTTACACCCTAAACCGCGCTGAGTTAACTTATGCTATTTGCCATACCTTGGGTGTGCGTCCGAAGTAACAGAGTGTAGCGTTTACTCAAATTACCCCCCGTTAATGGTCTCATTAGCGGGTTTTTTGTTTAATATTAACGGTTTTTTGTTTAAATATTAGACGTTTGCCGTATTCTTTTTTCAATTTTTTTGGCCTATGGTGGTATGACAATAATTAATGACTAAAGAGGTGTGATGATGAAAACATCCTTTTACGTGCTCAGTGTGTTGGCTGGCATAACGATGGTTAATGTTATGCAAGCTCAAGCCGCAGAAACATCTTCCCCACAACAAGCTATTCCGGCAGTCGCGCAGTTGTGTGCATCCTGCCATGGCGCTCAAGGTCAAGGCATCGATATTATCGGCCCTCGTTTAGCGGGGTTGTCGGCTGAATATATTAGCAATCAACTGAAGTTATTCCACGCAAATAAACGTCAAAATCCGATCATGTTAGCCATGGCTGCGACGGTGCAGGGCGACAATATCGCCGTGGTAGCAGATTATTTTAGTCACCAGCCAGTGGATGAGATCCAGCTGCAATTTCGTGGTGATAAGGTGGCCATTAGCGATCCTTTTGAAGCAATAGCCTTTCAAGGTGATTGGTCGCGGACTATTCCGGCTTGTACCAGTTGTCATGGTCCATCGGGAGTGGGTGGCGGGCAATTCCCTCGCTTAGCCGGTCAGCAAGCCAGTTACCTTAAAACCCAGCTATTAGCCTGGCAAGATGGCACTCGCAGTGGCGATGTAGACAATATGATGGGCAATATTGCCTTGAAATTAACCGCAGCCGAAATTGATGGTTTATCTCAATATTTTGCCAATTTAAAATAAGGACATGGCTATGAAATTATTATTGCTAATGACCGTTGGTGTCCTGTTTAGTGTGCCTTTACAGGCCAATGAGCTGTCTACCGATCCTGCGCCCAAGCTGACAGTAAAAGCTACTGAGGCCACAACCACATTGCCCGATCGTCAAACTGCCTTGCCATCGGTAGACAAAAAATCGGCTGATATCTATCTACAACCTGCGCCATTAACTGATATTCCTGCAGGTGATTTTGGTGACAAAGTTCGACTGGGTTACCAATTGTTTGTTAATACTCAGCAACTGCGCGATAAGTACGTTGGCAATCAACTTAATTGTGTTAATTGTCATATGAATGCAGGGCAACAAGCTAATTCATCGCCATTATGGGCGGCCTATTTTGCGTATCCTGCTTATCGTAAGAAAAATGATAAGGTAAACAGTTTTCAAGAACGTATTCAAGGCTGTTTTACTTACTCGATGAATGGTAAAGCGCCAGCATCTGGTTCGCCCGAATTAGTGGCAATATCTGCTTATTCGTACTGGCTCGGTATGAGTGGATTAATGCAACAATATAACCTCAGTGGCCCTGTGCCTGAATTGTCTGATGCTGAGCTGGTTAAAGGCGCTAAGCGGGATGATTTTCCTATGCCAGCCTCCATCACTAAACATCTAGATATCACAGCGTTAAGCCAGCTACCTGGGCGTGGTTTTCCTAAAGCACCTCAACCAGAATTAGCTTATTCTCCAGAACGCGGCGTGGCAGTATATCAAGCACATTGCCAAGCATGTCATGGTGGCGATGGCCAAGGACAAATAATTGCAGGTGTTGCAGCATTACCACCATTATGGGGCCCTCAAAGTTTTAATTGGGGGGCCGGCATGCATAGGGTCAATACCGCTGCTGATTTTATTTATGAAAATATGCCTTTGGGTAAAAGTGTGCAACTCACTGTTCAGCAAGCTTGGGATGTAGCCGCCTATGTTAATTCGTTTGATCGGCCACAAGATCCTCGTTTTGACGGCGATGTGAGCAAAACGCAAGCTACTTACCATAAGCATCAGGGGTTTTACGGTCAATCCGTTGCAGGTAAGCCTGTTTTGGGGACTGAGTCGTATCCTGTTTTTCCGCTTAAAAAGAGTCTTACACCTTGATATTAGTTGTTCGTAAGCTTTGAGCTATATAGGCTTTAATTTATATAAGCTTTGATTTATATAAACTTTGATTTACAAACAATGAATCGCTGTAAATGATGCCCATTGAGTTAACGCTTGGTGGGTATTTTTGTAGGTATTCAATTTATTTACTCTAATGTCATGCCCATAGCGCTTATTGAGCATAATGATGCTAAATGTCATTATAGTCACTCTACCTACTCATTTATTCTCACCATCATAGGCAGGGCGATGACATTACTAATACCCACAGCGCAGACTTGTCCATTATGCCAGCAAACCAATGGCTGTGCGATGGAGCAAGGATTAGACATCAATGCTTGTTGGTGTGCTAAGCAAGCGCAGCATGTGCCATCTGTCATTGCGCAGTATAAAGCAACATCCACTTTGCCTACTTTAGCGGATAACCAATGTATTTGTCAGTCATGTATGGCTAAGCTGGTGCAACAATTCAATATCGATCCCGTCGAAACTTACTTGCCATCGCAATCGCCAGAACCAGAATCATAACTCATTAGGGGAAGCCGCTATGCAAGCAAAAGTCATCAACTTCAACGATAAGTTTAACCAGTTTAGCCAACATTGGTCGCCACGTGTTATTGCACAATTGAATGATTATCAATTTAAATTAGTCAAGGTGGCGGGTGAGTTTGTTTGGCATAAACATCTTGATACTGACGAAGTATTTATAGTGATTGAGGGGACCTTGCATATTGCTTTTCGTGACAAGGATATTACGCTTCAGGCAGGTGAGATGGTGGTTGTTCCCAAAGGTGTTGAGCATAAACCTATGGCGAATGATGAATGTAAAATCATGATTATTGAACCTCAAGGTGTGGTCAATACGGGCGAGGTTAAAAGCGATCTTACTGGGTTAAATGATCAGTGGATATAGTGGTGGCTGGCGCGGATCATTTAAGACGCTTCTTAGCCAATACAATCGCACTTTTAGTATTACTCGTTGCAGGAACTTAAGCGGCTTGTTTAATGATATAGTACTGTTAAATCGGTGTTAATTTTTGTTGTTAGCCTGCTGTTAGTCGGTATACTGAGATTATTAGTTTTTGGCGAAGCCTTAAAGACTGACCTATATCTTATGTACACCAGTGGATATTAATGCTGAGAAAAACGCTCGTTATCGCCGCGGCTATTATTGCGATACCTTTTGTTGTCGCGCTATTTATTCAAAAAGATTATTTAGTCACCCGCACTCTTACCATAGATAGGCCGATTGCTGAGGTTTTTGATTATGTTAACTATCTAAAAAACCAAGATAACGTTAGCAAGTAGGCGCAAAAGGATCTCGATATGGTGAAAAGCTATCGTGGTACGGATGCGACAGTGGTTTTTGTATCAGCCTAGGCAAGTGAAAATCCCAATGTAGGTTTGGGCGAGCAACAAATTATCGCCATAGATGAAGGTAAACGTATCGACTTTGAATGACGGTTTTTTTCACCCTTTGAAGCGACTAAACCTGCTTATATGACCACCGAAGCCGTTAACACTAATCAAACAAAAGTTAATTGGGGTTTTAGTGGTCATTGTGCTTATTCAACAAAGGTAATGTTTTTATTTGTCGACGTTGACACCTTGATAAGTGCTGATGTAAAGCAAGGTCTGGATACGTTAAACGTCGTTCTAGAACAATAAACTATTTATGTTGATCATAGCCAGATGTCGCTACAGCGTTGTTAAGTTAACGATGATTACTACCTGTGCATGCACAGTTGCTATGGTTAACTAATATAGGGGTCATCTAAAGGTTATTATATTCCAACGCAATTGAGCCGTTTAAAAAACAATAATAATGACAACTTTCGACATAAGTCGTTACTCAATAAGAGGTTTTTACATGGAAGCAGTTACACAATTTGTCAGTATGATTAATAGTATCGTATGGGGTGTTCCCATGCTGGTTATGATTTTAGGCGTCGGGTTGTTTTTGTCGATTGGGCTAAAGTTTATGCCTATTTTGAAGCTAAACCGAGGCTTTAAATTATTATGGTCGGGTCGTCAGGTCACTGATGAAACTGAAAAAGGGGATGTTAGCCCGTTTAACGCGTTAATGACGTCTTTATCTGCGACCATCGGAACCGGTAATATTGCCGGTGTGGCCACGGCCATTTTTATTGGTGGTCCAGGGGCATTATTTTGGATGTGGTGTACAGCGCTTGTCGGGATGGCGACCAAGTTTTCGGAAGCGGTACTGGCGGTGAAATTTCGTGAGACAGACGCTAATGGTAACCACGTTGGCGGTCCGATGTACTACATTAAAAATGGCTTAGGCAGTAAGTGGGCTTGGTTAGGTACTGCATTTGCCATTTTTGGATCTATTGCTGGTTTTGGTATTGGTAATACCGTACAAGCTAACTCTGTTGCCGATGCCATGAGCAGCAACTTTGGCGTACCTAATTGGGTCACAGGCGTGGTGTTGATGGTGCTGGTTGGTGCGGTGTTAATGGGCGGTATTAAGCGCATTGCTGAAGTGGCCGGTAAGCTGGTGCCCTTGATGACAGTGTTTTATATCACCGCGGGTTTAGCGGTATTGATTGTGAATGCTGATCAAGTACCGGCGGCATTTTTATTAATTATACACAGTGCGTTTAATCCAGTCGCGGCTCAAGGTGGTTTTGCGGGGGCGGCTGTGTGGGCTGCGATCCGTTTTGGTGTGGCTCGAGGCGTGTTTTCAAATGAGGCAGGCTTGGGTAGTGCGCCAATTGCTCATGCCGCTGCACAAACCAATAACCCAGTAAAGCAAGGCTTAGTGGCGATGTTAGGCACCTTTATTGACACGCTTATTGTGTGTTCAATTACCGGTTTGGCAATTATAGTCTCTGGTGCGTGGACCTCTGGTGAAAACGGCGCGGCATTGACTTCACTTGCTTTTTCTCATGCATTGCCCATGGGTAATTACATTGTGGCAATCGCATTGGCTGTGTTTGCTTTTACCACTATTCTAGGGTGGAGTTTTTACAGCGAAAAGTGTGTTCAGTACCTTTTAGGTGATAAAGCGATAAAACCATTTCGTCTTCTTTGGACCTTAGTTGTGCCATTAGGCGCCGTCAGCTCATTAGAGTTTATTTGGCTACTAGCCGATACATTGAATGCGATGATGGCGATCCCCAACTTAATTGCGCTAGTGTTATTAAGCCCGGTCGTGTTTGGCTTAACCCGTGAGTATTTTATTAAGCAACGTGGATTAAAAGCCAAAGCCTAGATGTTGAAAATAGTTCGGCAAAATAGCTGTGCTATCTAGTTCGTTAATCTAGTTTAACAATAGTGACTATGAGCATGTTCATCAGCACATTGATGAGTATGCTTTTTAAAAAGGATTTTTATGAGGCAGATTGTTTTTACGGTATCAAGTGCTGCAATGTTGATCGCGGTGCTAGTGTCGGGTTGCTCTAACCTGTCACTGCGAACCAATGCGGGTACACTTGCTTTAGGCAACGCTACGATAGCAGGGGTTGATACCTATACCTCTACAGGAATATCCAGGTTCAAAGCGCAGTTTCTTGGCGATGTGACCACTTCATATTGTGAAATTTCATCGAATCCTGAGAAGTTAGATGATCTCCCAAGTACGTCTTCAATGATTAAGTCACTCAAATTACAAGTGACCCAACGAGGCGGTAATGCCATTGTGTTGAAGCAATGCGGCAAAGTTAATTACCCATCTTGTGCTGTTTATTTAGAGTGTAACGGCGAGGCGTATGTCATCGACCGTGGTTTTTAGCGCGATGAGTTTTTAACGTTTATTACAGCCATGCAATAGGCGTTAGTTCAACCTTTACTAAGTGCTCTTTGTTTAACAGGCTAAGTGCGACTATGTCACATTTAGCCTGTTAGATTTCCAGTGTGGTTTATTCGAAGTTGTTGTCAAACTCTGAATCTTCAAATAAGTCGACCGCGGAGGTTGGCGTAACATTTTTGAATTGGCGGGCAAAATGACGCTGGACCCCTTTTAAATCGATGTTGCCAATACCCGAGGAAAAACCAAACCAAGCATAAAGGCCACTAATATCTGCAAACATACGCGGTAAATATTTCGGTTGAGCAATAATGCCTTCTTGGTAGGCCTGATACAGTACCGGAATATCTTCGATGGCGAGTTTACCTAAAAATAGCATTGGGATTAACTCAGGTAATCCGGTGCTAATCGCACTTCGAATAAAGTTAATGTTTTCAACATAACCGCGCACATAAGAAATATCTTTGGTGAAAAAACTACCGCCGCTGACCATGCCACCACGAAACACCCGTTGAGTAACCCGATAGCTGTCTTTTGAGCTTAGATTAAGGTTTCTAAAGTAGCGATAGACCTCAATAAAGTCAGCTCCTTGTTCAGCCATGTCGACGGCGGATACGCGGTCACTGATACGCCGAGCACGTCCAGGATTTGAGCTAAGCGTTAGCATCTCCATTAATACTGCTAAACCTTCTTGCGACGCTGTCACACGTGGCGAGCCGACACTGAGCCAAGTTGCATGGGGTTGAGCGCGACCGTTAAGTGTGGTGCCCACATGAACCCAGCCTTCATGTACCTCATATACATTAAGATCCGACTCACTAAACATGGCGCGAGTGTTCAGCTTTACGGTATCGCCACCCACCGACGCATCAGACACAATACCATCACTCAATTGAACGTGAATCTCGTCGTCGTGAAAATACTTTACTAAGCGTTCGCTCAATACATTTACCGCTTCTGGGGCGGTAACAATCTTAGGATGACGGCTACTCATGTGGCGCGCGGCTGGCAACGAAAAGATATGGCTTAAGCGATCGCCAAGTTGGCGTAAAGTGTGACGATCGCCATGTAACTTGTGGCTCGCACTGCCGTATAGCTCTTGGCTAAGTTTACCAAACATGGGGTTTCCACGATTGTGGAGCATGTCTATCACGATCCGATATTGATCAATGTTTGCCAGTAGAATTTTAGCTAATTTATCGCGTTTACCTAAACCACGCTCAACGGCACTTTTTAAGCCTTGCAGGTCGGTTTGGGTTTGATCTGCATTAAATGCCAGAGGAATAGACTGATAGAAATCATTGCTGACATTGGGCAACGTTTTACTTTGTTTCGCTAAAAAATCATCTTCAATTTGTCTTGGCCATTTTATCGAGTCTAAAATTTTAATGGGTGCTTGGATGCGAATCAATTCATCAGAAAAACGACGAATATCTTGTTGATAACGCAATAAAGAGTCAGACATTGTCTTTTCCTAATCTAGATAAGGTTGTAAGCAGTATTAGCACCCATATTAGCAGATGTTGATCACAAAACGGCAATGATAAAAGACAGCATATTCAGCACTGTTTTAGTGCAATTTATCACTGTATTTCGCCTTTTCTCGCTGATAGTTTTTTTAAGTGTCTGAAAATAATAGTTTATTATTTATGGCATTAAAACTGCTTTGTCTAAAGTAATCATAATTAAAAGGAATATTTATGGCAGCGATGAGCTATTTAAGTGTGATTGAGCGTTATCATGAATATGAAAATTTGGTACACGAATTATTAGAGTCTATTTTGATCGGTGTGGGAGATATTAATTTATTCGAACAACCCATATCGGCTAAAATTTTTGAAGATATGGCAATAAGCTATCCCTTCGTGGATCTTATCTATTTACTTGATAAAAAAGGGATACAAATGTGTCCTAATATCAGCGTCATTAATCAGCAAGTTAAGTTAATGACCTGCGGTCATCATGCTGATCGAAGTCAGCGACCTTATTTTACTCAATTAGCTGCCATCGACACAGTCCATATTACCCGGCCCTATTTATCTAATTCCGGTGCGGGATTGTGTTTGTCGGCATCGCAAATGATTAAATCGACCTCTGGGCAAGTGGTTATTGTGGTTATTGATGTTAACTTAACACGATTGATCGAGTTTATGATGGGTGACAGCGCTAGGCGCAAAATTTCGCCCTTTTTTAAAAGTATTTATACTGCGATTGTACTGTGCCTTTTTGTATTGGTTAGTGTACTCATGTGGACAGTGATCCGTGATATTTACACGTTATTTAGTCAAATATCTGCAACTCATGACCCGCTAGAGCCTTTTGGTATTATCATTTTTCTTACGTTGGCATTAGCGATTTTTGATTTGGGTAAAACCATTTTAGAAGAAGAGGTGCTGATGCATAAAGATATCTTCCGCCACAGCTCCACCCGAAGAACGATTACTCGATTTATTTCAACCATTCTGATTGCGATTTCAATTGAAGCCTTATTGACCATGTTTAAAGCGTCTCTGGGAGAACAACAATATATTGAGCCGGCAATTTTAATGATGTTGGCGGTGGTGGGATTATTGGTGGGCTTGGGTATATATGTGTATTTAGGCGCAAAAGCTGAGTTGTTGCTCACGCAAACACAAGTTGGTAAACATACGCGCAGGATACAGGCTAATAATGAATAAGGTCTTACGAGTGCATTAAGATTGCTACTCACTGACTTAGTTACTCATTTAAATAGACAGGGATAAACGATACGAGCGTTTATCCCTATTTTTTAGAAGAAGTCGTCATCGCCAATTGCTTTACGTAATTGAGCTTGTTCGAGGAAATCTTCTAATCTTCGTTTTACTTGGCGTTTATGTTGTAATGCTTCAGCGGATTTAACGTTTCTAGGCGTTGTCATCGCGTCCATCTCTGTGTCATCAGGCACTCTTTCAGTAAGATTAGCCATAACAAAAACCTCAGGTTGAATAAAAGCGTGGTATTAATTCAATGAGCATTTTCTAACTAAAAAAACGTAAATAGGGAAGTAAAATATTTTTCCTCAATTGGACAGCTATTTTTACCTTTCTCTCTGAGCTTAGCAGTAAATGTATTTCTTGCTAGTAAAATATATAACCTTGTAGGTGCAGTGTATTTATCGCTAAATATTTTTGATGTTGTGATGTGATGTTGTGATGTGATGTTGTGATGTCCTGAGATAATGACTCCAGATCAATACAGATAAAAAAACGCCACCTTTCAAGTAGGTGGCGTCGATATACGCAAAAAAGTGAGTGTGGGAGAGTGTTACTCGTTATAGCGTAAACCCGTACGAGTAGCCTAGAACTACTTTTGCATCATTGTCTGGTAAGTCAGTGTCAGACGCCATAAACGATACTGTACCGATATCGGTTTCAGCACTTAATGTGACGTTGTAATCTGCATAAGTGTCACCGAATAAATCTTCAACCACATCGCCTTGTGAATAACCGTAGTGGAATGCGACGCTGAGTTTTTCTGTTAACGGAAAACTGGCATTGGCTTGAATATAGTTCCAGTCAGTTTCGTCATCTGCACCTGACACACCATTATCAGCATTGATCACTTGAGAATAGCCGACATCTAACCATTTCCAACCTAATACCAGAGAGACTTCACCAAAGTCAATGCTGCCACCGGCATCTGGATAGGCATAATAAAGGTAGCTGATGTCGTAAGTTAGGTCTTCAGTAAAGTTACCACCATAACCGCCGTAAAGATCTAACTCGTAGCTGGTTTCATCACCGAAATCGACATTAGATGCCCAAGTACCAGCATAAAATCCAGAGTCATGAGCATAGTCAATGCCACCTTGAATGGCTGCTTCATTATTGGTTTGCGTGGTGCCACGCCATAAATAGTTTGATGTTGCGCCAATATTGCCAGTGACTTCAGCAAGGGCAGAGCCGCTTAGTAATAAGCCAGTTGATAATGCAATTGCTTGATATAGTGATTTTTTCATCTTCATCCCTTAACGTTTTATTATCACAGAGGCATTTATTTTTATTAAATGAACTCAATGTTGGTTTATCTGAAGATTAAATAGCGAATCGCGTGCCAACTCTGTTTTTTTAAATTAATCATAAACTTATATATTTATGGATCATTTTGTTGCATCTTTGTTGCGGCTTAATGATGCAGGGTTGCACTTTTTTTGTGCAACAATACCTTGAGGTGTAGCTATTTGCTTATGTTGTGTAGGTTCGTTTTTTTCTCGATACGATAGGGTTAAGGATGGGATCTTTTATAGTGTGTAGCTCAGGCTCTCGCAGATAATCAACCTTGGGAAATGAGCAATAAAAAACCTCCATTGAGGAGGCTTCTATCAAAAAAAGTACTACACGTAAAAATTAATTAACGCTGTCTTTTAAGGTTTTGCCAGCTTTAAACTTAGGTACTGTAGCGGCTGCAATTTGAATTTCTTTACCCGTTTGTGGGTTACGGCCAGTACGAGCAGCACGTTGAGTGGTTTCAAAAGAGCCAAAACCAACAATAGAAATCTTGTCACCATTTTTCATCGCTTCAGTAACCGCTTGTTCGAAAGATTTTAGAGCGCGGCCAGCTTCAGCTTTAGTTAACTCAGCATTTTCAGCAATTTTTGCAATTAATTCACTTTTGTTCATATTGATATTCTCTGCTTTCCATAGAAGTGATTTTGTAAAACATTATTAACATGCCACAAGCTATGCTGGTTTAAAAGCACTTTATCCCATAAATTCAGTATCTGTAATAGTTTTAAAGCAAATTATGTTGAAATAATGGCTTTATTTACGCTGTCAGTTACTCATCCAGTAGTTGGTAAAGTATTTTCTTGACTAACTTTGGTTCAAAAGGCTTATCACATAAGGCGTTAACTCCTGCACTAAAGACATTACTTAAGTGAGTTTCATTGGCTTCAGACGATACCATTAGGATCGGGATATGTGATTGATGACTTTGATTGCGGATATATTGGGTTAATGCCAGTCCGTCTACTGAGGGCATGTTGTAGTCGGTTATCACTAAATCATACATATTATCTTGCATTAGGCTGATGGCTTGTTCACCGTCGACCGCTTCGGTGATCAGTTGCATCCCTAAGTTGCCTATGGTGCGTTTGATGACATTGCGCGCCATACGGCTATCGTCGACCACTAACACCCTGATGTTATGCACATCAAAATGGCTTAAATCTAGCTCGTCGTGGCTAAGTAAATCAATGGTTGAATTAAGCGCCGTCGCTAAATGTTCGGCATTAAATGGCTTAGGCAAAATAGCGACAACGCCTGACTGCCTAAATATGTCGAGTTGTTCACGTCGACACTCACTGGAAACGAGCATAAATTGAATGTCATTTAATGCTGGGGTGCTGTTGATGTACTGCAGTAGTTCAGTTGCTTCACCATCGACAAAATGCAGCGCGCTAGCAATTAGGTCGGGTTTATGGCGTTGGATAATCTCTTTGGCTTCGGTAATCGTTGCGGCAGTTTGAATACTGGTCACACCCTCTTGCTGAAGACGAGTAATAATAATTTTGCGTTGAGTCTCTGAAGGTTCAAGTAATAGGATGGATAACTCACTCGGGGATAAACTGGTCATATTTTACGTTCCAAAAATATATTTATTATTATATTTATTATTATTCTAATGTAGCATTTATGGGTAATTTATACCCTCAAAATACTTTAAGGATGACAATCAAACCTGAGTAATATCGTCTTATATTTATGTTTGTATTTACTTTTTAATAAGATAGTCTCGAGTCACATTCGACAGCCCTACCCACCATTGAAATACCACTAGGCTCAACAGTAATAACCATAGAGGGATCAGTGGAATGTTATAACCTTGAAAGACAAGTTTTACGTCATCAGGGGTGATTTGATAGGCAATCACCGCTGTCGTTGTCATGGCGGCAAGCCCGAGTGTTTGTAAGCTGACATAGCTGAGTAACAATATCTTTGTCCATGCCGCACGTTGCACTATACCGATTAACATCGGGATCACGCCCAGTGTTAATAAATCAAATGCTTGAAAGGTTATCGCCCGCCAAATTGCAATAAGGGTGAGTACAACATACAGTGAGATGAGGAGCATGACTCTAATTGGCATACGTGGGGCAGTGTTTTGGTTCATATTAGTCATCGAGTGGGACAATTTGAGGTAGAATATCGCACAAAATAGAGTGATGGGTACATTTAGATGACAGAAACACATTTTTGGGCGCTAGTGACCCGTGATCATGCTGAGCAGTCTTCTGCTGAACTCGAGCTGCGTTTACGCCAACAATTACAAACGTTAGACGATGAAGCGCTCAAATCATTCGATAAAATGTTAGGCCAACAGTTACGTCGTAGTTACTTATGGTCAGTCTGGGGCGCGGCATACATTGTTACTGGTTGCGATTCTGATTATGGCTTTGCTGAATTTAGGTGTTTTGTATTATCACTAGGTCAACAATGGTATGAAAAAATACTGGTTAATCCTGATAGTTTGGGTGAGCTTGAACAGTGGCCTCTAGTGGATCATTATGCCTATCCGTTTGTGGAAGATTATGACCTAATCCCAGGGCAGATTTATGAAGACCGCACGGGTCATGAATTACCGTTTGTCCCTTCAGGACAAAACTCGCCTGTAGGCAAAAAGTTTAGTACCAAACCTAAAGTGATGCGCCAAACCTATCCATTACTGAGTGCACGGTTTCCTTTTTAGTCATATGAGTTCCATGAAACGCTAATTATGGGACTATTAAGTGTTGGTTCAGCTTGAGAGGGCTATAGTTAATGTATAAAGATGATAGTACTTATCGCTAACATTTATGTTAATCATCAAAATGCGTATTGCAGCATGACAAAAAGTTGTTCTAACGGGGTGTAACTATCAAGATCACGGCTTAAATAAGTTGTAATGAAAGCATTTTAAGTCCTTTGGAGGTGTATTATGAATGTAAAATACTTACTGCTTGCTTCGGCATTGATGTGTCCAGTTGCGATGGCAGAAGACGTGCCAGAACCTAATCCGGTTACCGAAGTGGGTGTGGTTAAAATTGAATGGCAAAACCCAAAAGATTTCCGTGATATTAAAACCTCAAATGAACTCCAATCACGATTCGAAACCCGTTTATTTGAAACCTTAACCAAAAATATCAACAAACAAGCGCAAAAAATCTTAAAGCCGGATCAGAAACTTGACATGAAAGTGACTGATTTTGATTTAGCAGGAGATATGCGGCCTACTTTTGGCGCCGCACCAGGTGATTTGCGTATAGTAAAAGATCTTTATCCACCACGCGCAACATTCAGCTACACCATTACCGAGAAGGGTAACGTCGTTATCGCTGGTGATGAAAAAATTACCGACATGAGTTTTATGCACAACACGCGTCGTTTCAATAACAGCCCCTTTCAATATGAAACCACCTTGTTTACCGATTGGTTACAAAAGAGTGTTGCGCCAAAACTATAAACCTTGGCTATTGAGCACTAAGTACGGCAAATATACAGACAAAGGTGGGTTAACATACGTGTTGCCTGTTTTTTATTAAGGCTTGAATTTCATCTTTAGTGGTTTGATGAGACATTGCTGATAGCCAATTAGTTTGGCCATTGATTGTCGTCAATGATGTTAGTAAAAGCATGGCGAGAAAAGTCAAACAAGGAAGGTTGCTCCTGCATGAGGCTCAGCAGGAGCATAAAGATTATTTGGACAGTTTAAACACTTGCAGCGTTTGCAATAAGGTTGCAAGTTTTTTGACAAAGGCTTCGAGTGTTTCTGGTGCCACATGAGTGCTATTTTGCATGGCATCAAATTCTGCTACCAACTCTTGGACATAGGGTAAGAAGCGGTTGCTATTTTCTGTAAAACCTTGATCTTCTGCGAAAATCGCCACAAACTTACCGTGACCGGCCTTTCGTAACTCGTCTAGCCGAGCATCTGAATCAATGGCTTGTCTATAGGCTATTTGCAGGTTTTCTTTTATCTGTAGAAAAACATTTGTGTACGACATAGTTGCCTCATAGTGCATGTGCAAAGAATAACGTTAATTATAAGGAGCTGCTATGCCGGCAACAAGCAAAAGTCCGCTTATTTTCAATATCAGTTTGATTTATCATCGCTTACCGCGAGATTGCTACGCTTTAGCCGCGCTTATGCTGTGGTTCATGTCGGCACCAGCAGCTGCGTTGGATTCTCCGGTATTTTATAAGATTGACTATCAACAACAGCAAGCGTACTTACTGGGCTCAATTCATATTGGCCGCCAAGATTTTTATCCTTTGGCGCAGCATATTGAGTCAGCATTTAGGCAATCGGATGCGCTAGTGGTTGAAGCGGACATCAGCCAAGGGGATACCGGCGCGCTATTGCAGCAATACGGCGGTTTGTCTGCCGATATTGCTGCAGATGTTAATGCTAGCAGAAGTGTTTTTTGCCAAAGTAATCAGACCCTGTGCCAGGCATTATCACCGTATGCACCTTGGCTGCAGTCGGCGCAAATTAGTATGGGCCGTTTTGCTCAGTTAGGTTACAGTCCAGAGCAAGGCGTCGACGCTTATTTTATGGCAAATCGTCATGATAAAGCCTTGGTTGAGCTAGAAAGTATTCAGTTTCAATTTGAATTAATTTCGTCATTTTCAACGGCGACTCAGTTGCAAATGCTCGACGATTCGATTAACGCTAGCGATGGTGAAATGCTTGATTTAATTTATGCTTGGCGACAAGGGGATGACAGTGCGCTGGCGACTATTATGGAATCACAACCAGGCGATGCTGATGAATTACTCGAAAAGTTGCTGTGGCAACGTAATCACACCATGACGCAAAAAATCATCCAGTTGTTACAACATAAAACCCACAAGCAATTATTTATTGTGGTTGGCGCCGGACATATTGTCGGTCAACAAGCCATTCCTGACTTACTAAAACAACAAGGTGCAACGGTCACTCGTTGTAGCTTGTTACAATGCTAATGTCGTTGTCGCGAGGTAATATTTCAACCCCATTAGCTCAAAATAATTAGCTCAAAACAGTTAGCTGAAACAATTAGCTCATGGTGATGCCGCTTGGCCAGTAAAGTGCCGGGAAATAGTGTGTTAGTTAAGTCAATATAGGCCTTAACGACACGCTGATTTAAATGAATTAAGTAATTAGCGGTTTAGCAACACCAAGACTCTAAGGTATAATGATCCACTAACCGTTTTGCAGCACATGCTTTTTGCTGCCAATTAAGGGTACAACATTGTGAGTCACGACTACACTATCGAATTAAAAGCGATGCCTTCGCTTTTGTCTTTGTATCGCAAAATCCTGTTTGGACGTAAACCGGGATGGGACCAACAACCGCTTCCCAATATTTATGTGCAAGCACAGAATGTGGTGTTGTCTCAAGATAAAACTCGCCAATATGCTGCCGTGTGTGGTTTTGAATACGATGGAGTGCTGTTGCCGCCAACGTATTTGTATGTCTGGGCATTTCGTTTACATGCGATGATCTTTACCCATAAAGCAGTTACATTTCCGTTACTTGGAATGATCCACTTAAAAAATAGTATCCGTATATTACGCCCGGTGCGAGTCGATGAAACATTGACAGTACAGTGTGAGCTCACTGCAAGTCGCACTACCGATGCAGGACTTGAGTTTGAGCTGGCGTCAAAGGTGTTTGTCGGTGAAGAGTTGGTATGGCAAGCATTATCAACTTATTTATATCGTATTGAGTCGACAGGGCGCCGCGCTCGCCCCCCAAAAGTCTCTGAGATGGCATGGGAAAACGTACAGCAATGGCGGTTAACTGATGACTTAGGTCGTCGTTATGCTAAAGCTTCTGGCGATTATAACTTAATCCATTTACACCCTTTGTTGTCAAAACGCTTTGGTTTTGAGCGAGTGTTGGCCCATGGTATGTGGTCTAAAGCGCGTGCGTTATCTCAGTTAATGACCTTTATTGGCGAGAGACCTTTTCAGGTTGATGTTGAATTTAAATTGCCGGTGTTTATGCCGTCGGATGTAACGTTTGCATTTGAAAGTATTGAGAACGGTAAACGTTTTGAAATGCGTGACGTTAAAGGTCGTCGATCGCATTTGCAGGGTAAAGTCACCTATTTATAAGCTGATAAACCTCAAATAGAGGGGATTAAGCGTAAGTGGTTATCAAATAACGATGATAAAAAAGCTCAGGTTAATTCCTGAGCTTTTTTTATGGCAGACTTAAGGTACCGAGTGGCCCATTGCCGCTTGCCAAATACTAAACCATTGTTGGCGGTCTAGCTGAATGTTAGCTGAATTTACCGCGCTGGTTATACGTTCTAGATTGCCACTGCCGATAATGGGGGCAGGGCGACTCGGATGCATACGAACCCAGGCGTAAATGACTTGGCTAATGTCTTGTGCGCCAACTTGCTGAGCAATATCGCGCAAAGTATTGCGAATTCGAAGTGCTTGAGGCGTGTTTGCTGAAAAGATCTCCCCACCGCCCAAGCAAGACCATGCCATTGGGGTTATGCGGTGTTGTTGACACTGATCAAGTACCCCATCATGCAAGCTTTGCATGGTTAAAGGCGATATTTCTACCTGATTGGTAATCAACGGAGCGTTGAGGCGTGATTGCAATAAATCAAATTGGCTGGTGGTAAAGTTAGACACACCAAAATGACTGACTTTACCTTGCGTATGCAATTGCTCAAAAGCTGCTGCAATCTCGTCTGCATTCATCAATGGATCAGGGCGATGGATGAGTAATACATCTAAGTGATCGGTTGTTAACTCGGTGAGTGAATTTTCTACACTTTTAATGATATGCGCTTTACTGGTGTCGTAATGATTAACATAACGGCCATCATAACCATCAAACGCTGGCTTAATACCGCACTTACTGATCAGCTGCATTTGCTGACGTAATGATGGTTTTAGGGTTAAAGCTTCACCAAACAGCGTTTCACATTGGTATATGCCGTATATATCGGCATGGTCCATACAGGTTACACCAAGCTCAAGATAATGTTCAATTAAGGCAAGTCGTTGCTGTGGTGACATATTCCAAGCATCAATACGCCAAAATCCGCCAATGAAATCTGAAAAGGTAAAGGTAGGTTGGCTCATAGTTTACTGTTTAACCTCAGCTCGGGATAATAAACGCTTATCAAACCGTTCTTTGCCCTGCTATCTGCGTTGCATTGACTTGCAATAGTCCGCTATTGGCGCAGTGACTAATACGTGTGGGCGCCTTGTTAGCAAAACAAATGGCAAGTTTGATGTGAAATGGATGAACTACGCTGATTTCTAACTATTTACCTCATCTCTTAACCTGAGTTGAGGCTATTTAATCATTGTTGAATCGCACTATAACAAAATGTATGACTAAATCAGACTGCATATGGATCTTGCTGATTTAGCCATAATTAACTTGGCAGCGAGTTACTTTTGATAAATATGCACATCGCGTTGTGGGAAGGGAATGCTAATACCTTCGGCATCAAAGCGTATTTTTACTTCGCGAGTGATGTCCCAGTAAACTTCCCAGTAATCATCGGGGGTGACCCAAGGCCTTACAATAAAGTCGACTGACGATTCGCCCAATGTGTGTAGTTTAACCATCGGTTCTGGATGCGCTTGTACTTTTGGATGTTGCTCGACAATACTTTTTAAAATGGTTTCAGCATGCTCAACATTGTCGCTGTAACTAATGCCAAAAGTCATGTCGACCCTGCGTTGATGCTCGGCGGTAATATTATTGATGGTGTCGCCCCAGATTTTATTATTAGGCACAATAAGCCGTTGATTATCTAATGTTTTAATTGTGGTTGATACTAAGCTCATGTGGCTGACGCGACCTGTGACATTAGCGGCATTGATTAAGTCACCAACATCAAATGGGCGATAAATTAAGATCATCATGCCAGAGGCGAAGTTTGACAATGTGTCTTGCAGTGCAAACCCGATAATCACCCCCGCAATACCAAAACCAGCGAGCAAGGGCCCAAGCTCAAACCCAAGCTGTGATAAGGCAATTAACAACCCTACAGCAAACACCACTTTACTGGACAGCGAGATAAAGAACTCTTGCAGCAATTGACTAAACTGTAATTTAGATGCTCGCACCGTTTTAGCGATAATTTTGGTGACAATTTTGGCCACTAGACTGGCCACAAATAGAATGAATAGAAAAACTACAATTTTAAACGTTAAACTGGGGCCATTATTAATCGTTTGATCTTTTATCACTTTAGCCCAACCTTGTAGCAAGTTAGATGCGACGCTAAAATTCAATACATCCTGGGTAATATCACCTGACACGCTAAACAATGTTTGTTTAAATTGCGCCACATCTTGGCCTAATGTTTCCAGTATTGCCGCTGAAACCGCTAAGGTAGAGCTGCTGTGCTCCAAGCGCTCTTTTAACGCCATCACATTGGCCTTTTGTTCGGGCGTAATGTCGACTCCAGCACTTGATGCTTCGGCAACGGATTTTTGTAATTTATGTTGAGTGTAATGCACCAAACTGTCGAATTGGTCGGCCCGTTCGAGCATAAATTCAGTCAATTTCTGCAGTTGAATACTGACATCCATATCCAGCGTTTCTGCCCATTGCAGTGTGGTTAGTTGCGCCTTAAGGTAATGGTCGCGTTCAAATTCACGTTGTGAAATAGCTAAGATAATTTTACTGTCATCTTCTTGGCTCACGCCAAGACGCATAGCCATAATTTGGTCGTCTAAGTAAGTCTCGACTTTCTCTAAAAAGGCCATTTGGCTTTGCACTAAGGCTACTAGGTATTGTTGGTCTGCGTCTGGTGCAGCAATTAACTGACCAATTTTGTCGTGTAATTCAGATGATTTATCGTTAATACGATACTCAGTAAATGCACGCTGTTCACCTTTTGTCTGCAGCAATAATAGGCTTTCTTGCTCGATAGTTTGTTGTAAGCGGCTTATTTTATCTTGAGTATTGGTTAGCTGACTCACGGCGACAATTGGAACCACGACGTCTTGTTCAGCACGAAGAGATGGCGACGTAAACATTGCCAAGGTGAATAATAACGAAAGTAAAATCCGTAGCATATAAGGTCGTCCTTTGACGCTGAGTTTTGCATATAATAGTCGAAAATTCCTGTTGGAGCCAAGTACAGTAATGGGTCGGTTAATTTGTTATACTTGCCGCCATTATTGAACCGAGGGAATTCTCATGTCGCTGCAATGTGCTCATTGCTATAAATCTTTTTCAATTGCGAAAGTGACTGGCAGTCGCGGCAAAGGTTTGTCGGTAGAAGTGCAATGTCCGCACTGTTTGGCTTGGCTTGGGCATAATAAATTACTGGCAATTGCCAAAATAGTGGGGTTTTATGGTGGCGTAATCTCAGCCGCAGTAGGTTATTTTGTTGAGGGTGTTGGATTTATCACCACGCCATTGATTATTTTGGCCGTTATCATGGTTGGTATCTCGCACGTTATGGACCATTTACTGCTGATTGAAGCCCCTGAAAATGATCCAAATCTAGCGCCTACTGTTAAATAAAAGCGTTATTTAACCTCAATAACTTGGCTTTCGAGTGATGCTTCAACGTAGTAAATCCCGCCTAGCACGACCGTTGCAACAATAAGCATCACTAAAATAACCCCGATGTTTTGACGAATAAATTGTGGCATGGTGTTTGTCCTGTAATGGTGATGTTTTACACATGCTTTATGGTATGAGTAATAGCTTAAGCATATCTTAAAAATAACGCTTTAGTTACTCATTATAGTCGTTAATGTTATATGTTAATTATGACCATAGTGAATATGTCACATGAATTGTCACAATCTAAAGGTTGCTTTTCGGCGACGGTCTTTTACACTTGGGCTCACTTTTATTAACCTGATGGAGTTGTGCTGGTGAGTTCCCGCATCAAAATAAGACGAACTATCGCAATCTGGCTTAGTGCCATCTTGATTGTGTTGTCTATTGCGGCGTCTGCGCACTCAGTAAAACATCTCGATGACGGCGTACAAAATCATTGTACTTTGTGTTTTCATCAGCATCAGCTTAATAAAACGCTTCACTCTTCTCCTTTTGTGTTTGCCATTATTAAGCAAACGTTCGAGCGTCAGCAATATACGCTGCCTTTTTTATTCAGTGTATTCCAATCTTACTACCACAGCCGTGCCCCTCCCGCATCTCGTTAGTCCAACATTGTAATTAATTAATTTCCGTTATCTGCTGGTTTATTTTAAACCCAGGTAGGCGGCTACTTGTTGTATTTTGGAGATATTATGTCTGCGTTAAACACACGTGTTTCGTTACTGGCACTGGCTTGTGCTGTGAGTTCTTATTCTGCAATGGCAGAAAATTCTAGTCTAACTAATCCTAGTATTAGTGCGGTACTCGATGGTTATTATCAAACCGGCGATCGACCATTGGCTGAACGTGCCGAAGGTTTTGGTTTAGGCGAAACTGAATTGGCCTTAAGCGCCAATATTGATGAGATGTTTTACGGTAAAGTAACTGCAGTGGTTGAGTCTCATGATGGCGAAACAGAGCTCAATTTAGAAGAAGCCTTTATCCAAACGTTAGCTATGCCATACGGTTTATCGGTTCGTGCGGGTCGTTTCTTATCGGATATTGGTTACTTAAATAACCAACATTTACATACAGATGCATTTTCGGAACGTCCTGCCGCATATCGTGCATTTTTAGGTGGTCATTATTTTGATGATGGTATTCGTTTAAACTATGTTGCCCCAACGGATCTTTACTGGACCATGGGTGTTGAAGCATTTAAAGGTGAAAGCCTACGCGCTACAGATGAACACGGTGAGCGTGATTTTGATGATGTTGGCGTTTATACCGCCTTAACCAAGATCGGTGGCGATATCGGCATTGAAAGTTCTTGGCTGCTAGGCTTGAGTTACCTTCGCAATCAAAATGGTCAAGCTTATGCAGAGGATGAGCATGAAGATGCCGTGGTTGATGAAGAAGGACACACTGAACATAGCCATAGTGCGTCATATACAGGTGAAAACACCTATATTGCAGACTTTGTCTATAAGTGGGCACCCAATGGCAATTACAAGTACCAAAATTTAACCTTGAGTGGTGAATATTTTAGAGTGACTGATATTTTTGCTGCAGAGCCAGGGCATATCCTTGATGCTGATGATGAGGAGATAAATTCTGATGATTACCATCAAGGTTGGTATGTAAGCAGTGTGTATCAATTCTCGCCAAGTTGGTCTGCTGGTGTTCGTTATGGCCAAATTGATACTTATGAGAATCACGAAGATCACCTAGAACCACAGAAATTAAAAGAGTCTGAAGTGAGCCTTGCTTGGCATAGTAGTCATTTTTCTACCGTGCGCTTGCAATACACTCATCAGACTGGGACCAATTTCGATGGTTTTGAAGATGATAATATCCTTACTCTACAATATGTTATGTCATTAGGAGCTCACGGTGCGCATCAATTCTAAATTGCTTTTAGCAGTGACTTCAATGTCGTTGCTGTTTACCGCGACAGCCAAAGCGGAACTTAACGTGTTTGCTTGTGAACCTGAATATGCAGCATTAGCGCAAACCTTAGCACCTGATGCGAGAGTCTATTCGGCGACCACAGCGATGCAAGACCCACATCAAGTGCAAGCACGACCTAGCTTGATTGCCAAAATGCGCCAAGCTGATTTGGTCGTCTGTGCTGGGGCTGATTTAGAAATCGGTTGGTTGCCTATGCTACAAATGAAGTCTGCTAATCCGAAGGTTAACTCAACGGATAAAGGACTGTTTTTTGCGGCCGACCAAATTGATACCCTTGATAAGTTAGCCAGCGTTGATCGTTCAATGGGCGATGTGCATGCAAAGGGCAATCCCCATTTGCATTTAGATCCCGAGCGGATGTTGACGGTTGCACAAGCGCTGAGTGCTAAGCTCGCTGAAGTCGATCCTGATAATGCCAGTCGTTATACCCAGTCATTGAGCGACTTTAGTCAACGTTGGCAAGCTAAAATACCCCAATGGCAACAGCAAGCTAAAAACTTAGCCGGTAAAAAGGTCATTGCGTACCATTCTAGCTTTCGTTATCTATTTAATTGGATCGGCATTGAACAAGTGGCCGACCTTGAACCTAAACCCGGTTTAGCGCCGACCAGCAGTCATTTAGCTAAATTACTCACCCGCGCTGAAAAAGGTGATGTGATGGCAGTGATCGTGGCGTCATACCAAGATGAGCGGGGGGCTAAATGGTTAGGTGAACGTGCCAATCTGCCGGTCTTGGTGTTGCCTATTTCTGTGGGGGGCAACGATCAAAGTACCGACTTAATTAGCCTCTATGACAGCTTGCTTACATTATTGAATGGAGTGAAATAACACTATGTTTGATGTTGAGTTACTGTCTATTCTATTGCCTGCGTTAGTGGCAGGACTATTAGTGTTATCAACCCATGTGTTGTTAGGTCAGCAAGTGCTCAAGCGTGGCATTATCTTCATCGATTTGGCTATCGCTCAAGTTGCTGCGTTGGGCGCAATCGTATCGCACATGGATCATAGAGTAGAAGCGTTACCGTTTGCTCATGTGTGGATGCCAGCCTTGTTTGCATTAGCCGGTGCAGGCGTTATCGCTTGGATGGCAAAGCATTTAGTTGGTGAGCTTGAAGCCTTTATTGGTTGCTTTTATGTACTGAGCGCAGTGGCGGCAATGTTGCTACTCGCCAATGATCCTCATGGTGCTGAGTTACTCAAGCAGTTAATGTCTGGTCAAATCTTGTGGGTCAGTTGGTCTCAGTTAGTGTTACCAGCCATGGTTTCAGCGGCTATAATTGGGATTATTATCGTTAAACCACGGGTGTTAGATGGCGGCGGTTTTTACTTTTTATTTGCATTAGTGATTACCTTGTCGGTAGAGTTAGTCGGCGTGTATTTAGTGTTTAGCACGTTAATTTTACCCGCGTTGGCATTAAACAAATATCAAGGTAAAACCAAGCTTGCTTGGGCTTATGGGGTCGGAGTTGTTGGGTATATTGCTGGGCTTGTATTGTCTGCTAGTTATGATTTACCCAGTGGTGCAGCCATTGTTGCGACATTAGCGTTAAGCGCATTGTTGTTTAGAACCTTTCTGAAATTGCGCTCATCGACAGCGGTTGGTCAACCTGCTAATAGCTAATAGCTAACCTGTCATATAAACGAGGTTATTCTGCCCCACATCACAGGGGCAGAGTATTTCAGCTTACATATGTAAACAAAACGTTGAGTCCCTAGACTGGCGTCGTTATACTGTCGCCAATTTTATTGCAGGAGTATGTTGTGCTGCTTATCGCTCGTTTAATTATTCTCGCCGTGCTGTTATTTTTAGCCTTTGTATTTGCAATTGTTATTTGCCTTTTTCGGCCAATGCATCGCGACAATGTACATCTGGTTGCCCGTTTTTTTGGTTCGGTTGCACCGGTATTAGGTATTAAGGTCATTAGACGTGCTCATCCAGTCAGTGCAACATCGCAACCGTGTATTTATTTAGCCAATCATCAAAATAATTTTGATTTATTTACTCATACGTCAGTTGTGCCTAAAGGGACTGTCAGCTTAGGTAAAAAGAGCTTGGTGTGGGTACCCTTATTCGGGCAAATTTATTGGCTATCAGGCAATATCCTTATCGATCGTAACAATCGTCATAGTGCATTTGATACTATGGCTAAAACCGTTGATAAAATGAAGAATAAACTCCTGTCAGTGTGGATATTTCCTGAAGGGACTCGTTCACGTGGTCGTGGATTATTACCATTTAAAGTCGGCGCATTCTATACTGCTGTTGCGGCTCAGGCGACGATAGTGCCAGTATTGGCTTCTTGTCAGAACCACATTAAGCTTAATCGTTGGAACAACGGCGTGGTGATTGTAGAAATGCTTGAGCCGATTGCAACGACAGGCTTAAGCAAGAGTGATGTGAAAGCGTTAAGCGCTAAGGTGCATCAAGTGATGTCAGCGCGTTCGGTTGAATTAAACAAAGAAGCCAAAGCATTAACGCTGCAAGCGAGAGCATAACACGGTTATCGGTCGCCAAAGATCGGCCATAAGCTCGCAACTTGTGTCAGTTTGGGTATAATTGACTAAATTTTTTACCAGTCTTATTTACGGAGTAATCCATGTCTGTTGAGCGTCAGTTAAAAGAACAATTTGCTGAAAATCTCGAAATTGTTGATGCCTTACTTGCTGATGGTTCAGAGCCTGATGCGGAATATACTATTGAGCATCATTTTTCGGCGACTAATTTTGATCGCCTAGAAAAAGCCGCTGTTGATGCCTTTAAGCTTGGTTTTGAAGTGAACGATGCAGAAGAAATGGAACTTGACGATGGCTCAGTTATTTTCTGTTTTGACGCCATTGCCAAGCATAAGTTAGAGGTTCCATTACTGGATAAAGCCTGTGAACAGTTGATTCTATTAGCGGCCAAGCAAAAAGTGGATTATGACGGTTGGGGCACTTTCTTTGTCGGTGATGATGAAGACGACGATGAAGACGACGATGAAGACGATGACGATGAAGTAGATGATAAATTTCATTAACAAATCGATTATTTAATAAGATAAAAAAACGCCCATCAATGATGAGCGTTTTTTTTTGGTTATAGGCTATCGTTGATAGGCGATTATTTATAGATAATACTTTTATTACGGCCTTGTTGCTTAGCGACATATAGGGCTTTATCAGCACCAGATAACCAGTTTGAGCTACTGTCTATTGCTGAGTCTAAATCGTTAATCCCTAAACTTACCGTCACTTTTATAAGCCGATTTTCGAATGTCACTTCAGACGCTTCAATGCGTTTTCGTAAACGTTCGGTAAAGTTCAGGGCATCTTCTGCTGTCGTTTTAGATAACACCACCCCAAATTCTTCACCGCCATAACGGCCAGCACAGTCTGTTTCACGTAACGCTTGCGTTAACAAATAGGCAATATGTTGGATCACTTTGTCACCGGCAGGGTGACCATATTCATCGTTAATACGCTTAAAATTATCGATATCAATCATCACCAATGACGCCGC
Organism: Shewanella sp. T24-MNA-CIBAN-0130; assembly: GCF_040310185.1. Classification (NCBI taxonomy): domain Bacteria; kingdom Pseudomonadati; phylum Pseudomonadota; class Gammaproteobacteria; order Alteromonadales; family Shewanellaceae; genus Shewanella; species Shewanella sp. T24-MNA-CIBAN-0130. Next base: position 78,112 of record NZ_JBEOPP010000003.1, read on the forward strand.
ATCACCGTAGCGTGAATAACGATCGAATTCTTTTTCCATGCAGCTTTGCCAATGGCGACGATTATACAATTGGGTTAACCCGTCGATTTGGCTGAGTTGTTCAAGTTGCTCGTTGGCTGATTTTAGTTGCAGTTTGTTGACCGCAATGTCTGTTACATCATAGACAATAATGCTGATATGAGTGATTTGGCCGGTTAATGACGCTAATGGTAATAAGGTAATGTTTTGAAACATAAAATCGGCTCGACCCGTTACTGGACGATAGTTTTTAAATTGGAATACATAGGGACGTTGTTCCCAACTAATAAACGTACGATTTTTAAGTAAAAAAACCGATTCCATTTTTTGTTTTAACCAACTGGCCGGTAAACCTGGAAACTTTTCAAAGAGATTATCACCTTTAATCGAATTGGGTGACACGCCACTGTGGTTTTCCATAAAACCGTTCCAAAGTTGGATGTTATAGTCGCGATCGAGCACCACTAAACCCACCTCGATGGTTTGTACCATATCGATTAGCCAGTGGAGTTCGTTCATCGCACTTTGGTCATTTGACATAAAAAGTATCCAAGGTTAATCGAGTAAATAGCCAAGCTTGTAGTTTAGCGTTGGAATTGAATCCTCAGTAAACAGCAGCAGAAGATCACATTCAATATTGTAATCTTCTATCCGATATTTGATTTCCATCGCCAGTGTTCGTTGCCATTTGTCTGAGTTGTCGTGAATGAGCTCATTGACACTACAGTGTCGGCCAAGTACGACCGGATGTGACTGACTGAATTTCATATCGAGTTGTTCAGAAATGCCATTTAAAAAGGCCCCAATGAGCACATTGCCGGTGTCCATCATCACTTCAATTTCAGTATTAATGTCTTCTGGATTCTCTAATCCCATTAGCTTGGCCATATCTTCAAAGCTTGAGTCATGGAACAGTAGCAGTGCTTCGCCCGCAATTCCTGCGCCAATAAAGCCTTGGCATAGGCCTGAGACGGTTGAATTTCGTTCTGTGGCTTTTAAGGCCATGGTCAATTCACTGACTTCAAGCACATTAACGTTAGGGATAGGTAATACAACAAATACATCAAGAAGCTTAGCGAGTAAGTCTGCTGCTCTGCCCATCGCGACGTTGGCTATTTCTTGGCATGCATCACGCATATCCACTTTCATCATTGGAGTGTCGTTAGCTTTATTGCCCTGGGTAAGGGTTAAAATACCGTACTCTTGAAGAATATGACTGATAGCCTCTGCACTCACGGGTTTTTGAATGAAGTCCAGAGCACCTAAGGCTTTGACCCGTTCGTGAGCCTTAATTTGAATATCACCTGAGACCACAATAATTAATGCAGGTAAATCTTGTTGTTGTACCGCTTGCAGAACTTCGTAGCCATCCATAACCGGCATATTGAGGTCAAGAAAGACAATCTCACCTTTACCTGCGCGAATAACATCAAGGCCTTCTGCGCCATTGGTAGCGTAGCTGATCTCGACATCCCAATCTTTGGGGAGTGTTCTTGCCATTTGTTTTCTAGCGAGTGCTGAATCGTCGCATATTAATATTGGGATGGTCATTGTTGCTGGTTTTCCTTCTTTCGCCTTAATAAAAGAAACTCATGAATGACCCACGAGTGTACAGGCGGGCAGATTATTATAAGAATTTAATACAGCGATTTTAATCTATTGGCGCATTATACGTATTTGCTAATAATATTGGTAACTTAGTTTTAACATTTGCTCGATTGGGTATCATGTTAAATGCTGTATTTCAGCGCCTAACTGCAACTAGGTTGGACTGATTTTATCGTCGGTACATGAGCATACAAGGCTTTATATACCCAAGCCACTCCAACATGCGCGTTTCAGTGCTCCCGTAGGATAACTGAATCAGGCAGTGATTGAAGAGAATGGTTACTGCCTTTTTAATATCACTATTCCTAGGTTCTAGGTCGCTACGCTACTAGGAACTCGCAAGCTCGCCAGAGGGCGGTGCTTCGCTCCTTCTAGGTGCTAGGTTTTAGGTCCTAGGATCTAGAAGCGTAGCGTCCTCGAAGACCGCAGGTCGTCCTAGCAGCCGTAGGCGCCCTATTCCTAGACCCTTGAACTCGGTCACTGGATAACATTTTACTCAAAAAAACCTGGTAATATTTTGACCTGCATCGATTATTGGTCATGTTATTACTATTCGACAGAGAGTACAGATATGTTAGTCTAAAAACTGGACTGACCAGTAAAAGGATGTTTCATGGAACGAGAGTTAATTAAATTCACGGTAGATAATGGTATTGCACATGTTTGCTTGAATCGACCCACTAAGATTAACGCGCTCAATGTTGAGATGTTTACCGCGATTGATAAGGTCATTAAACAGATCCGTGCTAACAAGCAGATTAATGCGGTGATTTTATCCGGCGCCGATGGGAACTTTTGCTCTGGTCTTGATGTGAAAAGTGTGGCTAATTCCCCCACTAATGTACTGAAACTATTATTCAAGTGGTTGCCTGGTAATGCAAACTTAGCACAGCGCGTGTCTTTGGGCTGGCAACGTTTACCTATTCCGGTTATCGCGGTATTAGAGGGTTGTTGTTATGGCGGCGGAACTCAAATTGCCTTGGGCGCCGATATCCGTATTGCGACGCCAAACTGTCAGTTGTCGATAATGGAAGCAAAGTGGGGACTGGTGCCAGATATGGCAGGTCTGGTGGCGTTAAGACAAATAATGCCGAAAGATAAAGCATTAATGTTGACCTATACCGCGGATATTTTAACGGCTGAGCAAGCACTCGATCTAGGCTTGGTGACTCAAATAAGTGACAACGCTTATGAGTGTGCGACCTTGTTAGCGCAAAAAATCATGCTTACTTCACCCGATGCGAACGCTGCGATCAAACGCAGTATTAATCAAAGTTGGACGGCTTCTGTGCGCAGTTTATTAGCGCGAGAGTCGCTGAGTCAAATTCGGTTATTATTGGATAAAAATCGAGTGATAGCAGCGATAAGACAAACCAAAAATCCTGACAAAGCCTATCGCGCCCGCCAATCTTGGTGGTAGCAGAGTGTTGACCGAGATCTTATATTCGCAAATATTATCTACCGATAATGGTTCTGGCGAAGCCTTCGATTTGATCGAGGGTTTCTTCCCAGCCACTGGGGTTGCTTAAATCTAAACTCATCTGATATTGGCGATAATATCGAGCCGATTTAACTTGGTTCAAGTGAAGCCGAGTCGGTGCTTGTTCCATTGAATTAGGATGCGCATCCGATGACTGAATATCGAGGATTGGAATAGACATGGCGACTAATTGTTCTGCAATCGATTTACGCTGACTTTGCGGATCAATTAAATATTCATATTCACGATAAGGGTTGATCAACACCAACATATCAGGCGTGGGAATTTTTTTATCATAAAGTAAATTGGTGATCATGCCTGCACTGTCATCAATCACGATCAGAATTTGGGCTCCTGGAAATAAACCTGTGGTGGAGCTTAACTGATTAAGGGCTTCATTTAGACTAGCTTGTTGAAAATTTCGTAGTTCAAGTAACTGAGATGAATCATATTTTGGTGTGCTTTTATTGCTACTAAGTTGTAACTGTTGGGTACCTGCCTTGGTGATATCTTCAGGTTTTGTGGCATAGTTGGGCCGGTATAGCCCTTTTGCCGGTGTTAAGCTAATACTTGCCCAGCCACGGCTATTAATTGTTGTTCTTAGGTAGCTGGCTAAACCTGCGGCATCAGCATCGGTGTCGGATGCGGCAATAATGGTTACTGAACCGAAGTGTTTTTTGCTCTGCCAAGACCTAACGAGAACTTTACTTTGCTTGCCGTCGATAGTGACAAATTTAATTTCATCAGCAGACAGGTGAGCATATTGTTGCTGCGCCTGTGTGAAGGGCATCGTCGCCAATATGCTTATCGATACGATTAATAACTGACTAAGTCGACCTAGTTGCACGATAACCTCGAGCGAATAACATCATAATATGATTAGCTTAATGTATTTTGGTGGCAAAAAACAATGCCCTGATAAACAGGGCATTGTTGATACAAGATTGTTGCTACAAAATTGTGTAATGCTAACTCACCCCCACGGTTAATCCGAGTGGCGGTGAGCGAGTTGTTATACGTGGCTGACAAGCACCATGCGTATTGCATCAAGTTGTAATTGACTGTTGTCCATGTAGCCCGTTAACTCGACCATTTGGTTGCGAATATGTTCTAACTCGTCTTCGCGAATGTTCGGGTTTACGGCTTTTAGGGCTTCAAGTCTTGCTAATTCACCCGTTAATTGCAGTGTCATTTTGCTGCGAGCATCGATCACCAGTTGCGTTAGCGCTTGTTTTGCATATTCTTCACCTTTGGCGAGTAACGGGTGCAAAATAGGCTGAGAGGCATTCACCAGCTTGCTGGCAATATGACGGTTAATGGCACTTAGCTGCTTGTCAAAACTGGCGTAATCAACTTTATCGGCCATATTTAAGCCATTTTTATCCAGCAATACTCGGATGGGTGTTGGTGGTAAATAACGGTATAGCTGAGTGGCTTTAGGTGCAGAGGCATCGGCCATGTAAATCAATTCTAAAAACAGCGTACCAGCAGGTAATGCCTTATTTTTTAGAACCGCGACACTGGTGGTGCCGGTTTCTGAACCGGTAATTAAATCTAAGCCCGTTTGTACTAAAGGATGCTCTTGGGAGATAAACGCAATGTCGTCACGTGCCAAAGCCGTTTCACGATCAAACGTCACCGTAATACCGTCTTCATTTAATCCAGGATAAGTAGGGAACATCATGTGTTCACTAGGGCGTAAGATGATTGAGTTTTCACCGCGATCTTCTTGATCAACACCAATAATGTCCCATAAGCGGATCACCGACCCGATTAGATGAGTATCATTATCGCTGTCTGCTAACCGCTTGATTAACGCATTGGCACGCTCGCCGCCATGGGAGTTTATCTCTAGCAGTTTATCTCGGCCTTGTTCCATTGCCTGTTTAAGCTCTTTGTAACGATGTTGAGTATGGTTGAGTAATTGGATCATTACCTCTTCATCAGCGTCGCAAAGCACATTGATCAGCTCGTCGGCAAATTCATTGAACAACACATGACCGCTAGGGCAGGTCAGTTCAAATGCGTTCAATCCTTGGTGATACCATCGCATCAATCTTTCTTGCGCAGTACCGCGCAGGTAAGGTAAATGAATTTGGATGTCATTTTGTTGGCCAATACGATCTAAACGGCCAATACGCTGCTCTAATAAGTCAGGATTTAGCGGTAAATCAAACAGAATTAAATGGCTAGCAAACTGGAAGTTACGTCCTTCAGATCCAATTTCAGAACAAATTAATGCTTGGGCGCCGCCGTCTTCTTGAGCAAAGTAAGCGCCGGCTTTATCGCGTTCGATAATCGACATATCTTCATGGAATACCGTAGCTTGAATACCTTCGCGGGTGCGCAGCGCTTCTTCAAGGCTTAATGCGGTTTCTGCTTGGCTAGCAATAATCAGTACTTTTTTACTGCGATGCGATTTTAGAAACTCAATTAACCAGTCTACCCGTGGATCAAACTTCCACCAACTGGCGCTGTCGCTTTCAAAGGCTTGATACAGTTTTTCAGGGCTTAATGCCTGGGCGGCTTTTTCTTTTGGTTGTTTGGCGCTGCCCATCATGGCGTTAACGCGTTCAGCAGTAACGTATTGTGGAGGCATCTCATGAGGGTAAGCATTAAATAAACGTTTCGGAAAGCCTTTCACTGATGCGCGGCTATTTCGATAAAGAACACGGCCTGTACCATGACGGTCGAGTAATTCTTGGAGTAATTCCTGTCGTGCTGCTTGTTGTGCTTCAACGTCAACCTCTGTTGACTGGATTAAGCGAATGCTTGGCTGTATGTCTTTTTCGCTAAGCAATTCGGTTAAACTATTAATGGCACTGTCGGGTAATTTAGTGTCTTTAGTTAATGCTTCAGCCGCTTCTGCTACATCTTTATAGCCTGATTCTTCAGTTAAGAAAGCGTCGTAATCGTAAAAACGATCGGGATCGAGCAGGCGTAAACGAGCAAAGTGACTTTGATGACCCAGTTGGTCTGGTGTTGCGGTTAGTAGCAATACGCCAGGGACCACTTCACTTAAGGCTTCGACGGTTTTATAGGCGCGACTAGGTGCCTCTTCTGACCACTCTAAATGGTGAGCTTCATCGACAACCATTAAGTCCCAATCGGCATCTAAGGCTTGTTCAAGACGCTTTTTCTTACGCAGTAAATCAAGTGAGCAAATGATCAACTGTTCGGTGTAAAAAGGATTGTCATTGTCGGCATAAGCTTCAACGCAACGATCTTCATCAAATACTGAAAAACGCAGGTTAAAGCGGCGCAGCATTTCAACTAACCATTGATGGCGGAGTGTGTCTGGCACTATCACCAAAATGCGTTCAGCACGGCCAGTGAGTAATTGCTGATGAATAATTAAGCCAGCCTCAATGGTTTTACCTAAACCGACTTCATCGGCCAGTAGTACGCGCGGGGCGTAACGGCTACCGACTTCATGAGCGATCCACTGTTGATGCGCAATTAAGCCTACTCGTGGGCCTTGCTGGCCGAGTAAGTCTGAGGTGGCTAATTTGTGGCGTAATAACTGACATTGGTAACGCACACCAAAGCGTTCTAAGCGATCAATTTGCCCAGCGAACAAACGGTCTTGGGGTTTATTAAAGCGAATGTTGTGATTCAGCATTGTCTCACGAAGACTGACTTTTTCTTGAGTTTCGCTATGAATACCATGGTAAATCACCAATTGATTTTTTTCTTCAAGCTCTTCAATGGTGATACTCCAACCATCACCGCTTTCAACAGTGTCACCTGGGTTAAAAATAACCCGGGTTAAGGGAGCTTCACTGCGGGAAAACATCCGGTTTTCTCCAGTGGCAGGGAATAGCAGCGTAATCATGCGGCCTTCAACTTGAACGACTGTCCCTAATCCGAGTTCTGACTCGGTATCACTTATCCAGCGTTGACCTAAGGCAAACGACATCTATTACTCTCATTTATTGCGTGAAACAAAAAAGGGGGCGTATGTTAAACCAAACCCATCCAGATTGAAATTCTAGCATTGATTTATCGTTCAGATATTCATTTTTACATCATATTGACATGTTAGCGTCATATTGACGTCATAGTGTGAAACAAAGGCGATAGTGATGATATTGAGTTCTTACTCGACAAGTGGCATATTTTATTGAGGCAAGCATTGCGCATGGCAATGGCCTGTTTTCAAAGAGGCTTTAATTATTCCTTTAATGTTATACGTTTAGCTAAGTGATATTGATAACTTTTCATTGAGAGCACTCTGGAGGCACCATGGAACAAAACGACAGAAAGTTGTTTGTACTGGATACCAACGTGTTACTGCATGAACCTTTAGCGATATATTCGTTTAAAGAACATGACGTAATTATTCCCATGACTGTGTTAGAAGAACTCGATAGCATCAAGGATAGGAAGCGAGATGTCAGTCGTGATGCACGGGTTGCCATACGTGCATTAGAAGATATTTTGGGTGGTCCCACGACTCCGGAGCAAATTTTAAAAGGCGTTGCGTTGCCCACTCGTGAAGAACATTCAGACGTTTCTGGTCATTTGTCGATTTTCCCAGATCACCAAATAGAGTTTATTATCGGCTCACTACCCGGTGATAATAACGATAACCGCATTATCAACACCGCGCTGCATTTACAAAAAATCCATTCTCCCCGCACCGTGGTGTTAGTTACCAAAGACATTAACATGCGCTTAAAAGCCAAAGGCGCGGGTATTGAGCGAGTAGAAGATTACCGCAGAGATCAGTTGATTGATGATGTGCGATTTCTCGCCAAAGGCTTTTATCAATTCTCCGGAGATTTTTGGCAAAATGTCGATAAAGTGTCGACGGATCGTAAAGATCGTCATACGGTTCATCAAGTGCCATTGGAGCATCTTGGTAATGAAAACTTTTACCTTAATCAGTATTTAATTGACGACAGTTCTGATTTTTGTGGCCGTGTTGCCAGTAAAACTGAGCAACATTTGCAGATAATTGATCGCGGCCGTGATCGCTTATTACATCATCAAGCGTGGGGGGTGAAGCCGAAGAATATTTATCAAGGCATGGCGTTGGATGCTTTGCTGGACCCTGACATTGAATTGATTATTTTGACTGGCCCCGCGGGGTGCGGTAAGACGCTATTAGCCATGGCGGCGGCATTAGAACTGGTGGTTGAACGCAAGCGGTATGACAAAATTATTGTCACCCGTAACACTCCCGAAATTGCTGAATCGATAGGTTTTTTACCGGGCACCGAAGAAGAGAAAATGACCCCTTGGTTAGCCGCTATTACCGATACACTTGAAGTGCTGCATAAAAATGATGTTAATCCCAGTGGCAGTGTTAATTACATTATGGAGAAGGCTAACATTCAGTTTAAGTCGATTAACTTTATGCGTGGCCGCTCTATTCAAAACTCGGTGGTCATATTGGATGAATGCCAAAACTTAACCGCATCACAAATTAAAACCATGATCACGCGGATGGGCGAAGGGACTAAATTGATTTGCAGTGGTAATTTAGCCCAAATCGATTCGACTTACTTAACCGCGGTTACATCGGGATTAACCTACATGGTTGAACGTTTTAAAGACTTTGAAGGCAGTGCCAATATTTACCTCGATGGCGTGGTACGGTCGCGTTTAGCCGAGTTTGCTGAGGAACATTTGTAACCGTTTAACCGATTGAGATAGTGGCCACAAAGAGGGTTCTATATCCCGCCATATAATAAGGTTACATTGTGTAACCTTATTAACTTTCTTATCAATGGTTTAAAATCAGTCTTAATATTTGTTGTCTGTATTATAGCCATCGTATTCATTATCGCCGCTTATCGCGGCGATTCACATTGCGCGAATCAAGGCGAAGCCTTGAAGGCATAGTGTTGTTCAGCAACCACTGCTGCGTTGTTCTACCTCCTGCGTCAGACCTCCCTGGAAGGTTATTTTTTATGGCACAAAATAGACCATGCAATCGTACGTTTAAAAACGTCAACGCAGAGTCAAGTGATTTGAAACTTGGCCATTGAGCGGCTCAAGCGTTCCACTTCTGCGCTGGATTAACGTAAATGGCAATCGCCACTCTAGGATTAATTCACCTTAAACTGAAAGCTTGAGTGGCTCTGAATTGTTCAGATAATTAATGTGATTGGTATCACTTGCAGGTTGGACAAGTGCCTAAGGAGCCATTAATACATGTGCTTGAGCTTATCTTCCTGATATCATAATCATTCGTTTTTTATTGCCGATTATTTGGTGTTATTCGTTCGACAGCGAGTCTTCCTTTACGCTGTATCAAGGGTGGTTAATGAAACCGACTGAGCCAGACTTACAATTAAAATCTCCTATTCAACGTAATTATAACCGAGCGGTGTTTTACACCTATATCGGCGTGATTGTGATGGCCTTATTGACGGCAGGCATTATGTTTGAACGTCAAAAAGAGCAGCAAATTCAACAAAGAGAAGAACAAGTTGCTCGTCATGTTATGCAAATCGATTTATTGCTTGAGTCGAGTATTCGCGCGGTGAAAAGTTTGCGTGATGTGGCGGTGGATCATTTACGCTTGGGTGAATTTGTGCGTAAAGAGCGATTACCTCAATATGAAAAATTTAACGAAGATGGTCAGTATTTTACCTTAGAACCCAATTATGCCAACAGCGGCGTGCCGTTTACTAATATGGGGCGTATTACTGGCGCTGGATCGTTAGATAATCGCAGTGAGAGCTTTTATCAAGAGCTTGAAATGCTATTTGAGCTATCATTATCCTTCCCTGTCGCCAAAGAAGCCGCCCCTAAAGCCTCATCGATTTATTATATTTCTAAGCGTCGAATGATGTCATTTTATCCATGGGAAAGTAATGACTTACGCTTTAGAGACGAACTGCTCAATAAGAAACAATTTCAACTATCAACGCCTTCAATGAACCCACAACGGAGTGTCTTTTGGAGCGAGGCATATATTGATTCGGCTCATCAAGGTTTAATTACTACGCTTGGGTTGCCAGTGTATCTAGCTGATGAGTTTATCGGTTCAATTAACCTCGACATGACCTTATCGTCGCTAGATAAGCAAATTCGCACCTATTTTAAAATGCCTGGCACAGTTATTTTGCTTGACCAGCAAAATAATATTTTATCTCACAGTGATTTCGACTCCAGTGAAATGAATAAGGTTTACCACATTAGTCAGCGTATTCCGGCTGAGTTACATTCATTATCTGAATCTGAGCTATTTGATGCCCACGAAGGCATTTTGCGAAACGGTTATTACATTCATAGTGTGGCACTGCATAACGCGCCTTGGCGATTACTGTATTTACAAGATGAAGATGATTTATTTAAAGACTCGTGGGACAAACTGCAACTGAGTTTTCTGTTCGTGGTGCTGGCCTTGTCTCTGTTAGTGACCATAGTGCATTGGCAGACTCGCCGTGCATTCGTCAGCCCTGCTTCTCGGTTGTTAACACACTTAGAAGCATGCTCACAAACACCGATTAGACCGCCTGAAAAAATAACCCGTGGTTGGGAACCGTGGTTTGCATTAGTGAGCCGTATTTTTGAAGAGAACCGCCAGTATACTCTCCACTTAGCTGAACAAAATAAACGTCTGGACAACTTAGTGGCGCGGCGAACTCAGCGTTTTCGCGAAACCACCGAACGACGCGAACGTGAATTTGCGTTATTGCGATCACTCATTGATTCGATCCCTGAAGCGATTGTGTTTAAAGACAAAGAAGGCAAATATTTAGGCTGTAATAAGTCAGCTGAACGAATGCTGGGCTACAGCGAAAATGAGATTATTGGCTTAACGTCATCAGAAGTGGTGAGCCCAGAGAAAGGCTTGCGCATTGGTGAAGAAGACAAGAAAGTACTGAGTCAGCAACATTCATTACGTTACCAAGAACGGGTCAATATTGAAGGCAAACCGGTATTACTCGATACCTTTAAACTGCCGTTTTATAATCGCCGTGGCGAACTATTAGGCTTGATTTCAGTTTGGCGCGATATTACTCGTGAATACGATGCTGCTGAGCAATTGCGTTTGTCTGAGCAGCGTTATCATCTTGCCATGGATGCGGTAGAAGATGGTTTGTGGGATTGGTATATTGATTCCGAACAAATCATTTGTAATCCAGCCTTTTATTCGATGTTGGGTTATCAAGCCAACGAATTTCCACCATTACTGGCATCCATTGATGAGTTGTATCACCCAGATGATCGTGATCGAGTGCAAGAATACCGCGCTCAGTATGTCCGCGATCCGGTTGGCACTTATGAAATTGAATTTAGAATGCGCGGTAAAAATGATCTGTATTACTGGGTGTTATCCCGTGGTCGTGCAGTTGAGTTCTCTGAGGACGGTTGCAGCAAGCGCATGCTAGGTACTCATAAAGATATTACTCGCCAGAAGAGTAATGAAGTTGCCTTACTTGAAGCAAAACAAGAAGCCGAATTAGCCAACATGTATAAGAGTGAGTTTTTGGCCAATATGAGTCATGAAATTCGTACTCCAATGAATGCCATCATTGGGATGTTGCAGTTGGCGCAACGCACAAGTTTAACCGTGCAGCAGCAAGATTATCTTAATAAAGCAGGGTTTTCGGCCCAATCGTTACTGCGAATTATTAATGATATTTTAGATTTTTCGAAAATCGAGGCTGGCAAATTAGAGCTAGAAAGAGTCGCTTTTCCACTGGATAAAGTGCTTGATCATGTGATTGATATTAATGCCATTAAAGCCCAAGAAAAAGGCGTTGAACTCTTGCTATATGCACCGGTAACGGCGGGATTAATTTTAAACGGTGATCCGCTGCGTTTAGGCCAAGTTTTAGTCAATTTATTGTCCAATGCGGTTAAATTTACCCAAACGGGTGAGGTTGAGCTGGGTTGTGAAGACGTGGGTGAGCGTGACGACCGTATTACGCTGAAGTTCTGGGTGCGTGATACCGGTATTGGTATTAATAAAGATCATCAAGCAATGCTGTTTGATGCCTTTTCGCAAGCCGATGGCTCAACCACGCGTAAATACGGCGGTACAGGCTTAGGTTTGTCGATTAGTAAACATTTGGTGTCCATGATGGGCGGCACTATGCAAGTTGAGTCTGAAATGGGCACGGGCAGTAAGTTCAGTTTTACGATTAGTTTTGAAATTGCCGAGGAACAAGTCGTCGAACCACTTGTGGTTCCAGAACAATTAAATAATCTCACTACACTGGTGGTTGACGATAACCCAAGCGCATTACAAATATATTCAGCATTGATGAAAGATTTTAGTTTTGGGGTGAACTCAGCTAACAGTGGCCCAAAAGCACTGGATATGTTGCGTAAAAAACCGGTCGATTTATTGTTGTTAGACTGGATGATGCCAGAAATGAACGGCAGCGAGGTTATCACGGCGATTGATAAAATGGTCGAAGATGGTAGCTTAGCAAAACGGCCGATCATTATGTTAATGACCGCTTATGCCGCAGAGCCATTAGACCATGAGCTGCAAACAAAGTCGGTTTATGCGGTGTTACAAAAGCCGTTTAAAGCGTCGGCATTATTTGATGAGATTATTAACGCCTTTGCCAAAGAGCCTAAGCTTAATTCCATGCCGGTGATTATTGAAGCTGAACCTACTAAGGCATCGGGTTTGATCTTGTTGGTCGAAGATAACGTGATCAACCAACAAGTGGCATCTGAATTACTCAAAAGTGCCGGGTATGAAGTGGTGATTGCTGATAATGGTCAAGTCGCATTAGATATGATTGACTCTCAGCCGTTTGATGCGGTGTTAATGGATATTCAAATGCCGATCATGGATGGATTAACCGCTACTGCTGAATTACGCAAACGTTACAACAAAGAACAGATGCCCATCATCGCCATGACAGCACATGCCATGTCGGGTGATAAAGAAAAAAGTTTAGCCGCAGGTATGAATGCACACATTACTAAGCCGATAGTGCTTAGCGAATTATTTGAAACTTTATCTCATTGGATTAATTATAAAAATAATCATAAAGACGATTAGTATTTTTCGACGATAGGGTATTAACGACAGGGAAATTAATTATGATCCGCCGCAGTATTTCATTGGCATTGTTGCTGGCTATTACACCAGTAACGTTACTTTCTCACAGTGCGATAGCGGCCAGCGATGCCGCTCGAAAAATCATTAAGAGTGCTGAAGCGGCAAAAGGCTTTATTAATCTGTTTTATGACGCCAAATCTGCAGAGTTGTACCTGCAAGCGGATAAGCTTAATCAACCCTTTCTATTGATCACAAGCTTACTCCATGGCGTCGGTTCAAACGATATTGGCTTAGACCGTGGCCAGCTAGGCCAAACTCGGATGGTACAGTTTGAGCAACATGGCCCCTATGTCGTGTTAAAGCAGCTTAATACCCATTTTCGCGCCTCCAGTGATAACGTTGCCGAACGTCAAGCCGTAACACAAGCTTTTGCCGAGTCGATTTTATGGCGGGGTAAATTAGTGCAAGGTAAAACGGCGATAGTCGCAATTAATGACTTAGTGATCGATGATTTACATGGGGTGTCTGATGTATTAGCGGCAACCAAACAAGGTGAGTACAGCTTAGACAGCAGCCGCTCAGTGATTTTACCCCAAGGGATTAAGTCGTTTGAACGTAATGCCGATATTGATGTTAATTTAACCTTTAAGGCCAACAAAGCGGGCAAACAAGTGGCGCAAGTTACTCCAGACGGTAAATTGTTATCGGTGCGGGTGCGTTATTCATTTGTGCAACTCCCTGATGTTGGCTACCAGCCCCGCCGTTATCATCCCATGAGCGGTTATTGGTCCGATCAATATCTTGACTATTCAACCGCCATCGATCAACCGCTGACGCAACGTTATTTGCTGCGTCACAGATTAGAAAAAGTGACCCCAGGAGACGCGCCCAGTAAGGTGGTGACCCCTATTGTGTATTACCTCGACCCAGGTGTTCCAGAGCCTATTCGAAGTGCATTACTCGAGGGTGCCCGCTGGTGGGAAACGGCCTTTACAAATGCCGGTTTTATTGATGGCTTCAAGGTTGAATTACTCCCCGAAGGCGCAGACCCTCAAGATATGCGCTATAACATGATCCAATGGGTGCACCGTGCCACGAGAGGCTGGTCATATGGCGCCGTTGTTACCGATCCTCGTACCGGTGAGATCATTAAAGGTAATGTCACGCTCGGCAGCTTAAGAGTTCGTCAAGACCATCTCATTGCGCGCGGGCTTACCGCAGGCTGGCCAGATCGACACGCCGCGGATAATGCGGCAATGGCATTATCACTTGCGCGTATTCGTCAGCTAGCTGCCCATGAAGTTGGCCATACATTAGGCCTTGATCATAATTTTGCCGCATCAACAAACGATAATGCCTCTGTGATGGATTATCCGCACCCCTATGTGAGTATTCAAGGCGATAAAATAGATATCTCAGCGCCATACAGGGAAGGGATTGGCGAGTGGGACAAATACACCATAGCCTATGGTTATGGTGACCCTTCACAGGCTGATGCGTTGTTAACCTCGACCTTGAGTAAAGGTTTTCGGTATATTGGCGAAGCAGATTCCCGCAGCGCAAACGCCAGCAATGCATATGCCAGCTTATGGGATCGTGGTAACGATGCTGTCGCGGAGCTACTGCGGTTAGAGGCGGTGCGCCGTAAAGTCATTGACGATTTTAATTCAGATGCTTTATTAGCGGGTGAGCCTCATGGCGAATTAGCGGATGTATTTGTGCCTCTTTACTTGCTCACTCGTTACCAAATAGAAGCCGCCGCAAAGTGGATTGGCGGTGCTGATTACAGCTATCAACAGGTCGGTGCTGGTGTTCGTTGGAATTATATTCGCCCCAAAATGCAACTTGCTGCACTCGATTCATTACTGGCGAGTTTACAAAACTCAAGCTTATTGGTACCCAATAATGTGTTACAAGCATTGGTGCCTAAAGCGGGTAATTATCAAAAAACACGCGAAAGTTTTGGATCAAACTTAGGTGTTATCACCGATCCGGTGGCCATGGCAGAAGTGATGAGTCGCCATATTGTGTCGCAACTATTAACGCCTGAGCGTTTAAATCGAGTCAGTCAGGCCTATATGGGCGATAGTCAGCAGCTGTCGGTGGTTCAATTAATCGATAAGCTTGTTGGCATGAGTTTATACCAAGATTTACCGAGTGGCCAAGGCTTAGCAATACAAATGCGGGTGAATGCGGTGGTTATTGACAGTCTATTAGCGGCTTACCACAATCCTAAAACCGCCCCGGAAGTAAAAGCGCAGTTAGCCGCCAGAGTCGACTATATTGTCAAGCAGCTTAAACGGCGCAGTAATCGTGGTAGTGATTATCAATCGGCGCATTATGATTGGCTGTTCCAAGGTATTACCAAAGGAATGACGGATTCGACCTACCGATTAATTGCCAAGCCTGTGGACATGCCACCAGGTTCGCCAATTTAAGCACTACTAATTTAAGTGCTGTTGATTTAAATGTTGATAATACGCGACCTATAGAGCTCGCGTATTTGTGTGTATCACAGCAATAACCTAGTTTGTGTTTTAAGTGTGTGACACTTTTGTATTGAGCAAAATAGGTTTGTGAGTGATGACTTTAGGATTTTTAGGATAGAAATCATCTGCTTTACGCTCGATATGGCTAAATTGACGGGTATTTTTGTAGGGCAGTTTCATAAACCCCGAAATGCCATGACCTTGAATTTTATTCGCCTGAGCAATAATGCGATCTAAACTAGCTCGGAATGAAGCTTGTTTACGTGGATTTAATAATCGTAAATAACTGTGAATTTTTAAGTGATTAGGTAACGCTTCAAAAATAATACAACCGGTGTGATGGATTTGATTTAACCACCCTAGCTCGGTCATAATTTCTGCTGGTAGTTCCAAGTTTTCTTCCGGATCTTTACCGTCTTCAAAGTACGAGTGAAGGCGAGATTTGTCTTCTAAGGTGGGCACATCGCCGACTTCAAAAGGCATTTGCAGTTCACCGGTTATTTTATATTGATGCTCAGTACTTTTTCGCTCAAGGTGTAAGGTGTCTTTGGCATTAAAGAAGCAAGCTTTAAACACCCCAATTCGTTTAATTCCCCGCGCCATCGTCACCATATTATTAACCGCCAATATTAACGGCGCTTTCGTATCGGGATCGTAGATCGCTAAATTTGAGTCGATATACACGCCAGATTTTTGCCAATGTATCACCAGTCCACCGACAATAGGATATTGTGCCAGACGACCCACTGCGGCAATAAAGCCTTTTTCGGTATCAGCCATGCCCGCCATAAAATTACGATAATATTTATCTAATTGCACATCATCCATTTTGGCAATAGGATCTTGGGTATTGTGCTCTTTTAAAAACGATTTCCGCGAACTGTAACTCACTGTTTCAACTGTTTTTGATCGCGGTTGAGCCCACACCGGAATATCTGGTGTTAACGGAGGGGTTGATAATATCGGTAAATGCATTCTATGGCTGTGGCGCAGACTTTTGAGAAAATAATCACCCGCCAGATTACGGCGTTCAACATCATCACTGAGCATTGCATCAAGTGTTTTTGCCAGCTCGATGGGCAGTCCGATGCTGGTGGCGGGAATGACTTTTTTGCCGAAACGACTAATTTGTCCTGATGCGAGTGCATACAAGGTTGCTGCAGCGCCTTGCTCGTCAAATCGTGGGGTTGATAACGCGCCACTAAGTTGTTCGTCACCAATAAAATACACATCCCCCATGCGCGCATTAGTATGCTGTTGATCGCTTGATAGTAATGACATGACATTGTCATCAACCGCGCGGTTGTGTTCATCTCGCTGAGCAAAGACCGCAGAGCCCCAATCGATTAATGATAATTTGTCGGTTTCAATGTCATAAACTAGGTTAGACGGCTTAATATCGCCATGAACTAACGGTTTACCCTTACGCAGATAATATAAAATATTCGCCAATTGCCTTGCAATACTGACGATCATTATCGGTGGCAAAGCCCCTAATCGCTGGCAAATTTTGTCGAGGTCTTCGCCTTTAGCCCGCTCCATCACTAAAATACCTTGCTTACCGACGCGTTCAAATTTAATCGCTTCGGGTACGTTGGGATGTTTTACTTGGCTAAGCATATAGGCTTCTTCTTCTAGCCTATCTTGGACACTTTGAGGTAAATTTACCCTTGAGAATTTAAACACGTGTGACTGGCCAAACTCATTGATCCCCGCAAAAACAAAACCATAGGCTCCCTTACCAATAAATTCAATGTGCTGGTATCCCAGCTTACTCAACTGTTGCTTACACAGGCGGATCCAAGCCTTATGCTTGCGAGCGTCATTGGCGCTTAGCAGGTAGATAGACTGTTCTTCATTGATATAAAAATGTTGGAGTTGCGGTGTTTGCAAAGTAAACCTCCGTTGACGGTTAGTTCATTAAACCTTGATTAGCCTTACTGCGGCAAGTGCTTCTTATTTAAAACAAGCCATTTTATTCAAACACCAGCGCGGTCTATTTAAATAAAGCCACCTGTTTATCTAAAAACCACCACAGTATTTTCACCAATCAGCGCTTTTTATTTATAAATGGCAGCTTCCTAGCTAAAAAAAACCGATAAGTAAACCTTGACCTATATCAAATCAAAATGGATCTACACTCGGTACTATTACAGCAAGAGTTAATTAACGCTTATGGCGAGAGGTTATTATGAATAATATCAATAAAGCTGAGCTTATTCAGCTATTTAAGTTCCCACGGCAGCGAATTTTACAATCAATGGAAGTGACCCACTGCCCCCATGCGGTGTTTTTTAATGATAGTGATGAGCAATGCATTACCTGTCATCAGGGTGAAGAGTGTTTGTGGATTAATCATAATGATGAAATGGTCGCACTTGAGTTGAAGTCGATTGAGCAATTAACGCAGCAATTATTAATAGCGGTTGATTATATTGACTCTAATTTAAGTCCACATCATATGTCGCGCCGAAAGTGTCAATGTGAAAACTGTCGTTGGTTAAAACAAGTGCAAATGACCCTAGGCGGTAAAGCCTAGTCAGCGGAATGCCAAATCATCACTGGAGGTTGCATCCGGTTTTTTTAGTCTTTAAAGTAGCCAGTATCTCATTAGCAACTTGACTGAAGAATAGCATCATGGAACCCAGCTTTTGGCATGAAAAATGGCAATTACAACAAATCGGTTTTCATCAATACCAAGTGAACCCTTTTTTAGTAAAATATTGGCCGCGTATAGGCTTGGCTGAAAATAGTAAGGTATTTGTTCCTTTATGTGGCAAATCGTTGGATATGTTTTATTTGGCCGAGAAACGTCATACGGTGCTGGGGTGTGAATTAAATACCTTAGCCGTTGAACAATTTTTTACAGATAATGATCTTGCTTATCAAGTTACCCATACCGATGATCACGCGGTATTCTCCACAGATCAAGTGACCTTATATCAAGGTGATATTTTTACGTTGCCCACAAGTGTAACAACATCTATTGGTGGTTTTTACGATCGCGCTGCGCTGATTGCGTGGCCAGAAGCAATGCGTCAACAGTATGTTAAAGCACTCGCTGCGCTTATTCCTGCCAATGTCAGTGGATTACTCATTACCCTTGATTACCCACAAGAGAGCCTAAAAGGGCCACCATTTGCAGTCAGTCCAAGTTGGGTTGAAACCTATTTAAGGCCTTATTTCAATATTGAATTACTGGAGTGCGTGGACGTGTTGGCCGATAATCCGAGGTTTGTTAATAAACAGGTTCCTTGGCTTAATGAAGCTGTGTATAAATTGACTCGAAAGCCATAACATCGACCTAAAAAAACCTACCGATAAGCTCTGTAGGTTTTAATATAACGCTGATGAGCGTTTTAAGCAGCGTCTAGTGAGATTATCTAAGGATTATTTGGGGCCGTAAATCGACTTCACCGTCAGCATAAATAGCAGCAATATCATCTTGCTGGCAAATGACAGCCACAGGTCCTCTGGGCATATGACGCACAAATAATAATCGGTAGCCATAGCGATGTAAGTCGTAAAGTGCGAGTTTTTGATCCGCGGTGGTTAAATCCCAATGCTCGTCGTGATTCAGTACATCCTTGTTACGTCGATCATTTATTTGATATGCAACTTGAGTCATAATCCTTTCACCTAAGTCTTTTAAATTGTTTATTAATTGTTGACTGTATTACTATAACGATAAAACTTTTGAATGATAGTTTTTTGAACAGTTTTAGTATAAAAACTCCGAGTTATGTTAAGGCGAGCTCACATTCACATCAATATGGATATTCAGATGCTTAATTACATTGAACCAGTATTTCGCCCACCTTCAGAGGGGAAGTCATTAATTTTACAGGTCACCAATGGTTGCAGCTGGAATCAGTGTAGTTTTTGCGACATGTATACCCAACCTCAAAAACAGTTTCGAGCACAAAAGCTCGATAGAATTGAACTGGATATACTTACGGCAGCCGCATCTGGTTATCCATTTAGTCGGGTCTTTTTTGCTGACGGTGATGCGATGACGTTACCGTTTAATCGTTTAAAAGCCATTTGCGAACTCATTAATACTCATCTACCTCGAGTGACCCGGATTAGCAGCTATTGTTTACCGCGAAACCTTAATAATAAAACGGTCGAGCAATTATCCGAATTACGGGAAATGGGCTTATCCATTTTGTATATTGGCTGTGAAAGTGGTGATGACGAAGTGCTAAAACGAATTAATAAAGGCGAAACGTTTGCCTCATCCATAGCTGCGCTGCAGAAAATTAACCAAGCAGGCATCAAATCATCAGTAATGATTTTAATGGGCTTAGGTGGGGTGCAATTATCTCGTCAACACGCGATTGCATCGGCTGAATTAATGAATGCTGCTCAACCCGACTATTTATCGACACTGGTGGTGACATTACCGCTGGGAACAGAGCGAATGGATGAGGTATTTGATGGTCAGTTTGTATTGCCAGATCAAAGCGGTTTACTGTTAGAGATGCACACCTTATTAAGTCACCTTAAGCTGGATAAAACGATTTTTCGTTCTGATCACGCCTCGAACTACCTAGTGCTTAAAGGTATTTTAGGTAAAGATAAGTCTGCATTAGTCGCCCAAATCGAGCAGGCATTACACGGAATTATCCCGTTGCGACAAGAATGGCAACGGGGCTTGTAGCGGCGTTTACAATAATATTAGCCAGTTTAATCGAATAGGTGAATTAACTGGCCAGTGTTTTTCCGCTTAGTGACAGCCTTGGCTATTGCTCGTCTTCAAAAATATTTTCAATGGGTAACTTAAACAATCGCGCTGCTTTAAAGGCTAATGGCAAACTAGGAGCAAACTTACCTGTTTCGATTGCATTTGTCATAGCCGGTTGCACACCTGTAAGTGAACCATTAAGTTCACTTACAGGTAAAAGTTTGACGAGCAATCACACTTCTTACGGCACTATTTTTGTATAGTGCCAAGGGCTTTAATGAGTCTCAGGACCCTGTAACAGTTTGTTTGTTGCAGTCGCTAATCATCTTCGAATATCTTGTTGATATGCATTGAAGGGCCTGTGAGTATCATCTCAGGATATTCAGTAACACCTTATAGTGTATCGATTCACTAAATAAAGCAGGACAGTGCTCCCCATGAAAACTAAAATTATATTAGACACAGATCCCGGTATTGATGATGTATTTGCTATTTTGTTTGCCCAAGCACATCCAGATATTGAACTTAAGGCCATCACCACGGTTTATGGTAATGCAACCATCGAAAACGCGACCCGTAACGCGCTATATATTAAGCAGAAATATCAATTACAAGCCGATGTCGTTACTGGTGCGAGTCAGCCCATTATTCGACCTCCGGTAGGTCCAACTGTGGTGGTTCATGGTGAAGGTGGTTTGGGAGATGTAAAAGTACCTGAAAATATTGAGGGCCAAGCAGACCCTCGTCCTGCCTATCAATACATTATCGATACCATTAAGGCAGAACCAGGAGAAATTACCTTGGTGGCCATCGGTCCGTTAACTAACCTTGCACTAGCACTTCAAGCCGATCCCAGCATTGTTGATTTAGTTAAAGAGGTCGTTATTATGGGCGGCGCCTTTGGTGAGAATAATCACCACGGTAATGTGACTCCGTTTGCCGAAGCAAATATTCATGATGATCCCCATGCTGCGGATATCGTGATCACTGCCTCTTGGCCTGTGGTAGTGATTGGTTTAGATGTGACCGAGCAAAGCTTCTTCACCCGTGAGTATCTTGATCAATTGCGCGATGATGCTGGTGAAGTAGGGCAGTTTATCTGGGACATTAGCCGGTTCTACTTGAGGTTTTATAGTGAAAAAGTGGGTCTAGAGGCTTGCCATGTGCATGATCCATCGGCTATTGCCTATGTGATCAATCCCGAGCTGTTCACCCTAAGAGAAGGACCAATACGGGTCGTTACCGATGGTGTTGCCGAAGGGATGACCATTCAGAAGTTGGATAGCCGTGTTTATCCACACGATGAATGGATGGATAAGGCACCACAAAAGGTCGGTGTCGCGGTCAACAATATCGCATTATTGGAATTATACCGTCGCAGTATTATCGATTATGCAACAAGTTTGAAATAATCCATCTGGCTGATTAACCTATATGAATCGTAACCCGAATTCAGATAATAACGAGGCTGCCTACAGCTGCTAGAGCGACCTTAGGTATGCTAGATTTTAGGAATAGAGCGCCTGCGGCTGCTAGGACGACCTGCGGTCTTCGAGGACGCTACGCTTCTAGATCCTAGGTGCCTAAAACCTAGCACCTAGAAGGGGCGAAGCACCGCCCTCTGGCGAGCTTGCGAGTTCCTAGAACCTATCAGTCGCGAAGCGACGCTCTCTTATCTTCAATCACTGCCTTGTTCCATTATCCTATGGGAGCTCTGAAACGAGCATGTTGAAGTGGCTTTGTTATTTGTGCTGGCCACCATGGGAGGCCGCTATAGTGGCCTTCACTGTTAGTGCTATAAATCCTAGTGCTATAAATCCTAGTGCGGTAAATACTAGTGCTGTAAATGAATTTCCTTTACTGGGCAAGGGATAGTGATATTGGCTGCTGTTAACGCTTTAATGATGGCTAAATTAGTTTGGTACTTTTGTTCATAGTAGCTTTTTGTTGGCACCCAATAACGCACGCCAACCTCCATGCCAATAGGATTAAACCCATTGATACCGACCAACGGTTTTTTGTCTTTATAAATAGCAGGAGCAGTGGCAAGTACATGGTTAATTAATTGGATCACATGATCGGCATCAGCTTGGTAATCAATATTAAACTTGTTTTCAACCAGTTTGTAAGCGAATGAATTATGTAAAATCTCCCCGACAATATGTTTGTTCGGGATGCTGATCTGCTCACCTTCTTCATTGCTTAAAATGGTTTGGCCCAATTTAATGATTTCTACTACGCCGCTGACATCTTTAATTTCAATCGTATTTCCTACCACAAAAGGGCGGGTGACAATAATGGTAATGCCGGCGGCATAATTAGAAAGCATACCTTGCAATGCCAAGCCCGCACCCAGTGAAGCAGCACCTATCGCAGCCACCATTGGTGTTACGCTAATCCCCAGTTTACCCAAACAGATCACGGCGACCATCACAATAATAATGATTTTGACCAAGTTGGAGGCAAAGTTACTTAGGGTGATATCAATATGATGTTTTTTCAGTTGCGCGGCGACAATATTGGCAGCTTTGTTTGCAACCCAAAGTCCCAATAAGAAAATGATAATCGCCCCAGCGATTTGAAAGCTGTATTCAATAACAAACTCAGTGATGACACTATAAACATTTTGAAGTTGTTGGAGCTCTTGATCTAAACTGGGTTCGTTCATTCTATGTTCCTTATTGAAACGTATTGAGTCGTTATCAACTTGGATGACAACCACTTTTCACACTTAGGGCTAAATCTTAGCCTACAGTTAAGTGTCGTTAAAGTGAAAGTATTTTCTGTCATTTATCGCGCATTTTTTTCGGTAATGTCTATACTTTTCAAGCGGAGAAACAACTCAATAACCTGGGTCATTAAGCGGGTGATGTGTTGAATGTTATTGATATTCCTTCAAGAATAAAAAAGTACACTTTTTGCATAAAAATTCGTTGCGTATTAGTTGAAAATATCGTTTACTGCGCATGTTTACACCGACGCTTAATGACACTTTTACCGCCCAACTAACAGGAGGCACCGGCCTAATGAGCCAATTTCAATCGATTGATGTTGCAGATTATTATGACAAGGACACGTTTGACCGCATTGAGGCATTTGCCAAAGATAAGCCAACGCCATTTGTAGTTATTGACACCCAAATCGTTGCGAAACAATACGATGATATGGTTAACAATTTTCCTTTCGCCACTATTTATTATGCGGTTAAGGCAAATCCGGCCAAAGAGATTTTAACCTTGTTGCGCGATAAAGGCGCAAATTTTGATATCGCATCCATTTACGAGCTTGAAATGGTGACCTCGATTGGCGTTTCGACTGATCGTGTTAGCTACGGCAACACCATTAAAAAACGTGTCGATGTGCGATCTTTCTATCAGCAAGGCGTGCGCATGTTTGCTTCAGATTCTGAAGCCGATTTACGCATGATTGCAGAAGAAGCTCCAGGTTCAAAAGTGTACTTGCGTATTTTAACCGAAGGCACACACACGGCAGATTGGCCTTTGTCACGTAAGTTTGGTTGCCAGAATGAAATGGCTTACGACTTATTGGTATTGGCAAAAGAGTTAGGCTTACAACCCCATGGCATTTCTTTCCATGTAGGTTCGCAACAACGTGATATCGGTGCGTGGGACTCAGCCATCGGCAAAGTGAAAAGCATTTACGACCGTTTAAAAGAAGAACACGGTATCGTGCTAAAGATGATCAATTTAGGCGGTGGTTTTCCTGCAAACTATATTGATAAAACCAATGAGTTAGGTGTTTATGCACAGCAGATTAAGCATTTTTTAGAAGAAGATTTTGGTGATGAATTACCCGAAATTATTCTAGAACCTGGTCGTTCATTGATTTCAAATGCCGGTGTACTCATATCAGAAGTGGTGTTGATTTCACGTAAGTCGCACACGGCATTAGAGCGCTGGGTATTTACTGATGTGGGTAAGTTCTCTGGTTTAATTGAAACCATGGATGAAGCGATTAAGTTTCCAATTTATACTGATCGTAAAGGTGAGTTAGATAAGTGTGTGATTGCAGGGCCAACTTGTGACAGCGCCGATATTATGTATGAGCAGTACAGTTACGGCTTACCCGTTGATCTTGCTATTGGTGATCGCATGTATTGGTTAACTGCGGGTGCTTACACTACAACATATTCAGCAGTATGTTTTAATGGTTTTCCACCACTCAAAGACTATTACCTTTAACTAATGGATTAGTTTGACGACAACATTATTGACAGGCTCAAAGGACGCGCTAGCGTCCTTTATTTCTATTTGTGGCTAAATTTAGCTTTGTTGTTGATGGTGCTTTAAATCTCAACTATCTGTTATTTAAGATGGAATCTGTCAGTTTGCTTCAATTTCCATCAGTTGCCATCAATTTTCTTAGTTTTAACTCGGTTTCTGTATCACTGCTACTGTGTGTCTCTCGTTCAGTAACTTGCTCATCAAATCTCGCAACTTTGCAAACATAAGTGACTTCTTAACGTTAGTTAGAGGATTGCGACCTCATATTGAACCGATCAATAGCATCATTTCAATCTGCATTTACGCCATGCTATTTCAGTAGAAATGAGTTCTAGTTGTGAATCAATACATTTTAAAAAATGAGACCTGTTTGTTGAATCGAATACTGATTAACTTTATGCTCAGTGATTATGCTTACCTTCAGCCTGAAACCATTTTTGTGAGGTTAACTTGATGTAAATCACGTTAATGGTTTTCGTATTAGATAAATAATTTGTTGTTTTTGTCGGCCTTCAACTATGATGAAACCAATGTGTTATTTATGAATTTGGCGGGATTTGGACATATATTAGTAATAATTTAACGAAAGAATATTAACTATTATGAATATATATGTGATCAAGTTAACCTTATCCCCCTAAATACTAGGTTACAGTCTGGGTTATAAGAATTTAATATTCAAAACTGAAAGGGGTTTTCACAATGTCCGATGTATTTCATTTAGGATTAACTAAAAAAATGTTAGATGGTGCTACCTTAGCAATCGTTCCTGGTGATCCAGAACGTGTTAAGCGTATTGCCGAATTAATGGACAACGCAACGTTCTTAGCAAGTCATCGTGAATATACCAGCTATTTAGCTTATATTGATGGCAAAGCTGTGGTTGTTTGTTCAACAGGTATAGGCGGACCATCAACGTCTATTGCGGTTGAAGAATTGGCTCAATTGGGTGTGACAACTTTCTTGCGCGTCGGTACCACGGGTTCTATTCAACCAAATGTGCATGTGGGTGATGTGATTGTGACTCAAGCATCAGTGCGTTTAGATGGTGCTAGTCTGCATTTTGCACCGCTAGAATTCCCTGCAGCAGCTAACTTTGATTGTACTACTGCAATGGTTGCAGCATGTCGTGATGCTGGCGTGGAGCCACACGTAGGTATTACTGCATCTTCTGACACCTTCTATCCTGGCCAAGAGCGTTACGATACTGTGTCTGGTCGTATTACTCAGCGTTTTGTTGGTTCAATGAAAGAATGGCAATCAATGGGTGTGCTGAACTATGAAATGGAATCAGCCACACTATTTACCATGTGTGCGACTCAAGGTTGGCGTGCAGCCTGTGTTGCGGGTGTTATCGTAAACCGCACAGAGCAAGAAATTCCTGATGAAGCGACAATGAAGAAGACCGAAGTTAGTGCAGTGTCTATTGTTGTAGCAGCAGCGAAAAAATTGCTAGCTTAAGTTAACGCTTTTAACCACGCGTTATAACAAGCGATGTGTTAAAACTGTTAGTGTTAAAAAATAACCATTAAAAAAGGTGCCTAGGCACCTTTTTTGTTAGCTTATTTTTATCAATTGTCGCGCTGATTAGAAATGATACTGCGCAATGATTGAGTAGGTATTTTGGTCGATACCCGCAACGCCATATTTACTCTGCCAGTAATCATATTCAAAACCCACTAATAGCTTGTTTTGTTTGTGATCACCAAACAGCGTTTTGCCTAAGTCATATTTTATTTGCGGGTTGATGTGCAGGTTTTCGTCGTAGCCGTTGTTATCGGCAGAAAATACCCAATCAATAAAGCCATCAAAGATAATATTAGCATTACCAATAGGCATGTCTATTCTAAATACCGGAGTGAACTGCCAGCCATCACTGATGTTACCACTGCTTATTGCATCTCGACGGTAAGTGTTCAATTGTAAGTAGCTAAAAAATGGCACGTCAAAGTCTAAACCGATACCATAAAGCATGCTGTTAACTGGGCCTTCACCTTCTTCGTAAGTTAATGCTAAAGAGACATCTTTTATCGCACCAAAGCTAACGGGCTGACCCAATATTTTGCTAGCACTAAAACGAGGTGAAATTTCGCCATAAGTCGTGCTATCAACCCCGTTATTATTACCGTTAAAGTTAATAAAATCTTGAAACATAAACCAATCACCATACTTCCAGCCACCGGCAGTCTCTAGGGTAATGGTTGTTTGTCTTTCTGATGGGGCTAAGTCATAGTTTTCGCCATGCAGGACAGTAGCGCTAGCATCCCACCATTGGACTAAATCGTCAGCAAAAACATTTTGTGAGAGTACGAGTGTGGCTAAAAGGCAGAGTTTTTTCATTTTTCTTCCGGTTAGTTAGCTGGCCAGATACACCAGTTTTGACAGTTTAAGAGTAAGTTTTAGATCGACCGAGGGTAATTTTATGATCTATTATTCCCGATCGTGCACAATGGGGCGCAATATATTCAATATTTTGATAAAGCACAATTAAAACTGGCAAGAATGTGACGATTTCATTGTTTTCATCATCGATATAATCATGTGACAGGTATTCATACTGTTAATTTGATGTTACACATAATGACTATTAGTTTGTGCTGTTATGTTATATCAATCGTATAGCCGTTATAAATAAGGTGTGACTCAGCAGAAATACTGACCTTGTTAGCGGCAGCTCATTTTCGAGGAAAAGGTAAATTGATGAATCGTTTATCACGTTTATATTAGCTGACTTGTTTGACATAATATGTCGCATTAATAAATAAAGCTGTTATAGTCAATCTACAGACATTGTCATTTTATGGGGGAGAATATGGAGATTGCCAATCCAATCGCAGTCTGGCTAGTACTTGGACTGTTATTGATGCTATCAGAAATCATTATTCCGGGTGGCATTGTTATCTTATTAGGTGCGGCATGCGTTATCGTCGCATCAGCACTGGCTGTTGGTATTATCGATGGCTTGGTGCAAAGCATGACACTATGGTTTATGGCCTCGATGGTGCTGTTGCTGAGTTTTCGTCATGTGACTCAACGTTTGGTGGGGGGAGATTCTCATGTGGATAATACCGATGAAGAAGTGGATCTCTACAATCAAGTCGCTATCGTGAAGCAAGACATTGGCCCAGGCCAACAGACAGGTCGAATTAGCTGCTTGGGTTCTGAGTGGACGGCTTTAGGAGATGGTACTGTGATAAAAGAGGGTACCCAAGTAAGGATCATTTGTCGGGAAAATATTGCGTTTGTTGTTGAACCTATCATTGATCCGGTATAGCTATTTATTGTTATCTAAAATGTTAATGTTATAAATTTAGATTATTGTGTCGTGATGACTGTTAAGCGTTATCTAGGAAAGTCAGATTAAAAGGAAGTAGATATGTTTGTGTTAACAATCGTTTTTTTATTCGTAATGTTTATTTTGTTCAAACTCATGTTAATTGTACCAATGCGTGAAGTTCATGTGATTGAGCGTTTAGGTAAGTTTCGTAGCGTGCTCAACCCGGGGTTTCATTTTCTTATTCCTTTTGTCGATCGCGTCGCTTATCGACACGACACACGTGAAGAAGTGCTTGATGTTCCACCCCAAAGTTGTATTTCAAAAGATAATACCCAATTGGAAGTCGACGGTTTAGTCTATCTTAAAGTGATGGACGGGAAGCTGGCTAGCTATGGTATTGAAAACTATCGCCGCGCGGCGGTTAACTTAGCGCAAACAACCATGCGTTCAGAAATTGGTAAGCTGACCTTGTCACAAACGTTTTCAGAACGTGACAGTTTAAACGAATCAATTGTGCGTGAGATTGATAAAGCCTCTGATCCTTGGGGGATCAAAGTATTACGCTATGAGATTAAAAATATCTCACCTTCGCAGAAGGTTATTCACACCCTTGAAAAACAAATGGAAGCAGAGCGTCGAAAGCGTGCAGAGATCACCTTAGCCAATGCTGAAAAAGCGGCAATGATCAATATGTCGCAAGGCGAACGTCAAGAAGCGATTAATTTATCGGAAGGCCAAAAACAGAAGCGCATTAATGAAGCTTTAGGTACAGGTCAAGAAATCTCGATTATTGCTACCGCTAAGGCTGAAGCCATGGAAATGATCTGTAAAGCCTTAACGGTGAATGGCGGTAATGATGCGATGAATATGTTGCTTAAAGAGCAGTTTATTGGCCAAGTCGGTAAGATCCTCTCTGAGGCTCAAGTGTCGGTTGTTCCTGCAGAAATGGCCAAGTTAGAAGGCTTTTTTGAAGGTATGGAGCAAGTGACTCATGCGGTATCAAATTCATCAGCCAAAGGAGCGCGCTAATGTCGATTAACGGAATTGATACTGATCTTATTGTAATGGCAATTTGGGGTGTTATTTTTGCTATTTTTGTGCTGAAATTATTTAAGTCTATCTGTCTTGTACCGACAAAATCGGCTTATATTGTTGAACGTCTAGGGAAATATCACAGTACTTTAGATGCAGGCTTTCATGCACTGATCCCCTTCTTTGATAAAGTGGCTTACATCCACGATTTAAAGGAAGAGACCATTGATGTACCGCCGCAAGAATGTTTCTCCAGTGATGAAGTGAATGTGGAAGTGGACGGGGTCATCTATATTTCGGTTATCGATCCCGTTAAAGCCAGTTATGGGATTACCGATTACCGTTATGCTGCCATTCAGCTAGCTCAAACCACCACACGTTCTGTGATTGGTACCTTAGATTTAGATCGCACTTTTGAAGAGCGTGATGTGATTTCTGCCAAAGTGGTTGAAGTACTCGATGAAGCAGGCTCTATGTGGGGCATTCGAGTGCACCGCTATGAGATTAAAAATATTACCCCACCTGAAACGGTTAAAAATGCCATGGAAATGCAGGTGAATGCCGAGCGTGAACGCCGGGCATTATTAGCCAAAAGTGAAGGTGATAAGCAGAGCAAAATTAATCGCTCAGAAGGTGTTATGGCGGAAACCATTAACCGCTCAGAAGGTGAAATGCAGCGGCGCATTAATGAGGCAGAAGGTAAAGCTCAAGAAATTCTGACCTTAGCCAAAGCAACATCCGAGTCAATAGAACGATTAGCGGTGGTTATTTCATCTGAAGGTGGTCAAAGTGCATTGCGTATGCAACTCGGTGAGCAATATATGAAACAACTTGATGGCTTAAGTAAACCTGATAGCCGTGTTGTGTTACCTGGTAATTTAGTAAATTTTGAGTACTGGATGGAAAGTATTGGTTTAAAAGAAGATAAACCTTAATATTGATATATCGTCAAAGTGGATCGATGATTATTTCGATCCACTTAGCATTTATCATAAAAGGGTTTAACTCAGGGTTGAACTAAATTAACCAAAAGGGTTTGGATGCGACTAAAAATTTTACATTGTGTCGATGATGCTGAAATGGGTGGCGTTAATTTTGCGTTACAGGCGTTATGCCATTCTCCATTATTAGCAAAACAATGTGATTTTGAGGTGCGATATCTTGATTTAACTGTTCCGACTCGAGTTCGCACAGACGCTGATATTATTTGTTTTCATGGGGCATCAAATTGGCGCAAACTCATTGGCTTAATTTGTTTAAAGTTACAATATCCTCGCACGCCTTTTTTACTTCAAGAGCATCATTACAGCCAACATTTTGTTAATGAGCAAATTGTTTCTACGAAACGTTTTTATCGTATGCTGAAATGGACTTATGCCTTAATGGATACTGTTATTGCCATTTCAACCTCGCAACAACAATGGATGCTCACTCATCATTTAATCAAGCCGGAGTCGATAGCATTGCTAGGACAGGGTCGTGACTTGAGTGCATTTGTTCCCATGGTTTCAAATAATCTTTCAACGCCCGACAATATTACTGCGCCAAGAATACCTATTATCGCCGCATATGGCCGGTTTCATCATCAGAAAGGTTTTGATGTGTTACTGCAAGCTATGGCGAATATTCCAGTCCACAGTTGTCAATTAATACTCGGCGGTGAAGGACCTCAATTAGCACAACTAGAGGCGCTAGCATCGCATTTACCTCACGTTAGTATTGTTGGATGCATTAATGACGTTCCTGCTTTTTTAAGCCAATGTGATGCGGTAATTATCCCATCACGATGGGAACCCTTTGGATTGGTGTTTATTGAAGCCAGTTCCATGGCTAAATGGATAATATCGACTTCTGTAGATGGTTTAGGAGATCAATTAGTCTCTCATTTTCAGCGAGATCTCGGTCCAGCTTGCATAACGATTGAACACGCTAATGCTGAAGCCATTCAACAAGCTATTCATAGGTTTTTACAACAGTGGCAAACCGATCCAGCCCCCCTGACTGACTCTGAAACGTTAGCATTATGGCGTCATACCCAATGGCAGCAATTACAACATCAATGGCTTAATATGATTAATGCATTGATGTAATCTGATGTTTTTAATCGCCTCCCATCATAAATCTAAAATATTACCGAATAAGTTCAGTTTGGCCTCTCGCATGTGTTAATCATTTTCAATTTGCATTTATTTTGCAATTTGCAATTCGAGATTTAATGTAAGTTTTTGAAATATAACAGCTAAAATGTTGGCTTGTTATTTGCTTACTATTAATTACGATAAGTGAAAGATGGGAACACCAATATGAATTTACTTTTTTCTAACATGTTATCTCGTTATCCCCTTTATAGAGGCTTTACGTTAGGTGCTTTGACATTAGCTATGTCGAGTGCTGCACAAGCAAGTGAACCTTTTGAAGCCTGCCCAAACGAAGCGTTTATTATCCAAACGCCAGCATCTAAGCCTATTGTATATGGTGTCGATCTCGGAACCGGTAGCTACCTTACCTTATCCAGCAATATGGGCATTGATGCCGCCTTAAATGGTACGGGTTTTAGTTATAACGACAATTACCTTTATGGCTGGGATTATCAACATCAAACGTTGGCCCGGATAGGTGCTGACTATCAGGCTCAACCTTTGACATTAATTAAAGATTCTGCCGCAACTGCTGCAGGCAATTTTTATGTTGGCGATGTCGCGTTAACTGAAAACGTCTGGTACGGATATAGGAAAAAAGTCGGTTTATTTCGGGTAGATTTAAATGTTGTCCCATTAACCATGGATTTGGTGGCTGGCAGTCAATCAATGGCCAATTACAATATTACCGATTTTGCATTTCACCCAAACAATGGCTTTTTATATGCCGTGACTAATGGCAAATCAGGTGAATTAATTTCAATAGATCCTTCAACAGGAGGGCATGAAAGCTTAGGCATAGTGATTACTTCAGATAGTAACTTTACCTTTGGCGCCCAGTTTTTTGATCCACAAGGTAATTTGTATATCAGTAATAATGGCAACGGAAATGTTTATAAGGTCAATGTTGAACAGCCGCAACCCAGTGCAGAACTATTTTCATATGGCCCATCTTCAACATCCAATGACGGTGCGCGATGTGCATTAGCAGAGGTTCCTGTTGGGGATGCGGTAGATTTTGGTGATGCACCAGTGAGTTATGGCACTCTTATGACTGATAATGGTGCGCGCCATGGCATTGATGGATCAATGGCTTTAGGGTTACTCAATGATAGTGAATCAGACGGTTATCCAGATCCGCTTTCAGACGATGTGAGTGATGGTATTGATGATGACGATGGCATCAGTATGCCAACTGGATTTGAAATTGGTGAAGATGCCATTTTGCTGGTGACTACACAAGGAAAAGCAGGTTTTTTAAATGCTTGGATTGATTGGGCACAAGATGGCCAGTTTGATGAAGAAGATCGCATCGTCTCAGGTCAATCTGTAAGTGCAGGTTCCCATACATTGCTAATATCAGTGCCTAATTGGGCTAAAGCGGGTCCAACTTGGTCACGTTTTCGATTAAGTTCAGTCGCTGATATTTTACCTACAGGTGGTGTCAGTGACGGCGAAGTTGAAGATTATCCTATTACCGTTACCGAAACGGGTATCACCATGACTTACTACCCATCATCTTCAGGTTTTACGACGTTAGCTTATGAAGATTTGTATCCCGACCAAGGCGACTTTGATATGAACGATGTCGTTATGCAGCTCAGGATCACCCAATTTGTTAAAGATAACCAAGTGCGGCGTGTTGGCTTTAACGCACAACTTGTTGCTATGGGAGCTTGGTACCACAATGGTTTTGCTATTCAATTACCCGGTATAGCACGAAATAATGTACAAGAGTCAGCTATTGAGTGGACGGTACAAGGACAGAAACAAACTCACTCGCCTTTAGAAGCGGGGCAAACTAATGCAGTTATGGTGCTGAGTGACGATTTATGGAAACATGCAACTAAAGGCAATGGTTGTGAATATTTCCGTACTGAACTTGGTTGCGGTACCAGTTATCGTGCCAACTGGCAAATGACGGTGCCCTTTGTGAATGCGGTTGATGAAGCCTTAATGCCTGATTTTCCTTATGATCCGTTTATTTTTGCGACACCCAATACTGACCATGGTTTAGCTGCTAAAAATATTAATGGCGGCAAAAATCCCGGCCGATCGCTTGAAGTTCATTTAAAAAATAAACTCCCCACCGATTTATTTAATCCAGCCTTTTTAGGTCAACGTGACGATGCGTCTAATGTTGCACTAGGACAATACTTTCAAGATCAAAATGGAATGAGTTGGGCAATTGAAGTACCTGACACATGGAAACACCCCATTGAACTACAACGACTTGATCATACCTATGTGGAGTTTGTTGATTTTGCTGCCGATGCTAGCGGTAATAGTAACCCTTATTGGTATATCAATGCAGATAGCGAGTTAATTTTTAAAGACTAGTTGTGACGCTGTAATGCAACGTAAAAATAAAATACTGAACAATGATACTAATAAATAGAAGGCGAACTAATATGAGATTTACTTCAACTGTTACCCTGCATATTAAGCAACAGATCAAGATGGCCCTGCAACAAAGTCGCGGGTTAATTGTCACTGGTGCGAGTCTATCTACTTTAGCTCTGCTGACCGCTTGTGGCGGAGGTGGTGGAGATGATGACTCTTCTAAAGCGTCAGTCACGCCGCCAACGACAATCACTACACCGATCACCACACCACCAGCAACTACGATACCAACCACGCCGATAGTTATTCCTGTTGTGGATCCTACTTCACTCGATGACTTAGTCGTTGATCCTGATTATGATTTACAAGCGGCTTTTACTCTTTTAGTGCAGGTGGATCTTGCTACAAGTCAGCGAGGATATTTTTCATTATGTGATGATTATCAACAACAAAATCAGATAATTACGGTTAATTATGAGTCGTGTTTGTTACGTGGGGCGCTTAATAATGGCCAATTGAATGAACAATTACTTGTAGCAAATCATCAACGGAATCTAATGGCGGTGGTGTGGTTTTATGATGGCAGCGCACCGCAATACCAACAATGGCAATATTCGTCAGACAGTGCAGGGCAGCAGTTAGCCATAAACTAGTATCTTGACTTGTTGCTTAGGATTAAGCCAAGTCATGATTATTCAGCCAATGCGACAGCATTAATCATATATTCAACAAAGACTTTGGCAACAGCGGATAAACAACTATCTGTCGGGTAAATGATATTAATGTCTTTGAATCCGGCACTGAGTTCAGGTAATACATTAATTAATTGCTGACTTTCAACGGCCTCGGCCGCAATGATCTGAGGCAATAAGCTAATGCCTGCACCACCTAAACAAAAATGATACAAGGAGTTGTAATCACTGCAAATAATTTTATGGTTGCTGCTAATCTCTGCATGTGGAAATATCCATTTATCTTCTAATACCCCCTCTGCAGAGCGATACCCCAATAATGAGTGGTAATGTAAATCATCAATGGTCTCAATTACCGATGATTGTTCAAGATAAAGGTTGCTGGCATACATTTTTCGTTCAAAGGTCATCAGTTTTTTTGCGCAAAGATTGCCTTTGCTGTCATCACTGACATTGAGCATGCAATCTAGATCTAAGCGCTTTAGGTCTTGGATTTGCCCCTGCACAACAAACACTTCTAACTGTACTTGTGGATAATCATGAATAAAATTAGCAATATATTTATCCATAAGCTTGTCAACAAAAGGCAGTAAACCAATGCGTAATTTGCCTTGAACTTCATCATGGCGATGTTTGAACACATCACTAGCATGATTGAATTGATTAACTAAAGGTTCGATTTGAACAAGATACTGTCGACCCGCTGAGGTTAATGTCATGACTCTTGTCGTGCGGGTAAATAGCGGCGCACCAAGCTGTTTTTCCATATCACCAATACGACGACTGACTAATGCTCTGCGAGTATCTAAAGATTTTGCAGCTTTAGAAAAACTGCCTAACTTTGCTACAGCAATGAATAGTTCTAAATCTTTTATATTCAATATGGCAACCTATACAGCTTAAACTGTGGGTAATAAATGCTTTTCAAATGGAATTTTGAGTATTAATGACATTGAATATATTGATAATAAGCAGGCATGCTCGCGAGCCTTATTCGCCACAAATAACAAACTTAATTCAGTTTGTTTAGCGATGAATTTAATGATTAATCAACTATTAGGTCCCTTACTCAAGGCTAAAATTAATTAATTACTTTATTTTGTATAATAATTTTTGCTTGCTCTTTTGTCAATTTAGGCTCTCATTAAAGCAGTTAGATCATCACAAGTAAGTGATTTTAGTGACTTTGATATTACCTTAGTGAGTAGGTTATCTCTCTTGTTAGGGGAATTGTTGATATAAAATAGGTGAAGTATTGCACGCCATTATCTCGCTATTTAAGATATAATGCCTCGCAGATTTCTGGGAGGAAAAATGGACGTATCATCATTATTAGACGGCCTAAACGATAAGCAGCGTGAGGCAGTCGGCGCACCACTTTCAAATATGTTGGTGTTAGCGGGTGCCGGCAGTGGTAAAACCCGTGTATTAACCCATCGTATTGCGTGGTTAATGCAAGTTGAACAACAAAGTCCATATTCTATTTTGGCAGTCACCTTCACCAATAAAGCCGCAGCAGAAATGCGTGAACGGGTGGAGAAGGTCGTGGGCACTAACATGGGGCGGATGTGGATAGGCACCTTCCATGGTTTAGCTCACCGGTTATTGCGCACTCATTATCAAGATGCCAATTTACCACAAAGCTTCCAGATTATTGATTCAGACGACCAGTTGCGTTTACTCAAACGCATTCTTAAAAGCCTTAATTTAGATGAGAAGCAGTATCCTCCGCGTCAAGCTCAGGGTTATATCAATGGTAAGAAAGATCAAGGTCTTCGCCCTAAGCATATTGATGCAGGCAGCTTTCCGATTGAGCAAAACTTACTCAACATTTATAAGATTTACCAAGAGTCTTGCGATCGTGCCGGTTTGGTCGACTTTGCGGAAATCTTATTACGTGCTCATGAGTTATGGCTTAATAAACCGCATTTACTGACCCATTATCAAGAGCGCTTCCGTCATATTTTAGTTGATGAGTTTCAAGATACCAACGCGATTCAATACGCGTGGATCCGTGTGTTAGCCGGTAAAACAGCCAATGTGATGATTGTCGGTGATGATGACCAATCCATTTATGGTTGGCGTGGCGCGCAAATTGAAAACTTACATCGTTTCTTAAAAGACTTTTCTGAGGCTAAAACGATTCGGTTAGAACAAAATTACCGTTCAACAGCGAATATTTTGAACGCTTCTAACTCTGTGATTGCCAATAATCCTGATCGTTTAGGTAAAGAGTTATGGACTGAAGATAAAGATGGCGAGCCCATTTCAGTCTATTGCGCCTTTAATGAGATGGACGAAGCCAAGTTCATTGTCAGTCGCATTAGCGAGTGGCATGAAAAAGGCGGCAGTTTGAGCGAGTGCGCCATTCTATATCGTTCAAATGCGCAATCGCGAGTATTAGAGGAAGCCTTTTTACATAAAGGGTTAGCGTATCGTATTTACGGTGGCTTGCGCTTCTTCGAGCGTCAAGAAATTAAAGATGCGATGGGCTATATGCGTCTTATCAATAACAAAGATGATGATGCCGCATTCGAACGTGTGGTCAATACCCCTGCTCGTGGTATTGGCGATCGAACGTTGGACATTGTACGCTCAACCGCAAGACAGCATGAGCTAACACTTTGGCAAGCCTGTGTGCGTTTGGTCGAAGAGAAAGTACTCGCTGGGCGTGCAGCTAATGCCATAAATGGCTTTATGGAACTGATCATCTCGATGCGAACGGATACTGCAGATATGGTGCTGTATACCATGACTGATAATGTGATTGATCGTTCAGGCTTGCGTACTATGTACGAGGCTGAAAAAGGCGAGAAAGCCCAAGCGCGAATTGAAAACTTAAACGAACTCGTTACCGCTGCCCGCAGTTTTGAAATGCCTGAAGAGCTTGAAGACATAGGCGAGCTTAATGCCTTTTTATCCCATGCCGCACTAGAAGCTGGCGAAGGCCAAGCGGATGCCTTTACCGATGCAGTGCAGTTGATGACCTTACATTCGGCCAAGGGACTTGAGTTCCCAATGGTGTTTATGGCGGGCGTAGAGGAAGGATTATTCCCGAGTAAAATGGCTCTGGATGAAGGCGATCGGTTAGATGAAGAGCGCCGTTTGTGTTATGTCGGTATGACCCGTGCAATGCAAAAACTGTACATCAGTTATGCGGAGTCGCGTCGTATTTATGGCCGTGAAGATTATGCTAGCCCATCACGGTTTATTAACGAAATTCCTGAAAAGTTTGTTGAACAAATTCGTATCCGTGCTCAGGTGAAGCCATCGATTAGCAAGCGTTTTCCTGCTCGCCCTGCGACGGTTACCACTAAACCGAATGGTTTTAATGATACCGGTTATCGAGTTGGCTCTAAAGTGAAGCACTTTAAGTTTGGTGAAGGCAAGGTGATTAACTTTGAAGGCTCAGGTGAAAAAGGGCGTGTTCAGGTTGAGTTTGTCGATTTCGGCATCAAATGGCTGTTGGTGTCGTTAGCAAAACTAGAGCGTTGCTAATCTGTTGCGTTTGCTAAATCATGGAGAGATGACACCAATGCGATTGCAAGACAAGCTGCATGCATATGCACGATTAATGCGGATCGATAGACCCATTGGCACCTTACTTCTACTGTGGCCGTGTTTAATGGCGCTGGTGTTAGCGGCTCAAGGTATGCCAGACATTAAGGTCTTGCTGATATTTATTGTCGGTGTGGTGATTATGCGTGCTAATGGTTGCATTATTAATGACTTTGCCGATCGTAACTTAGATGCCCATGTTGAACGTACCAGTATGCGGCCGTTGGTGTCGGGTGTGGTCAGCGCCAAAGAAGCCCTAGGGTTGTTTGTTGTGTTGGGGCTCGCCGCATTTAGCTTAGTCTTATGGCTCAATCCACTGGTAGTGCAGCTATCTGTCGTTGGCATTGTGTTAACTGTGATGTATCCGTTTATGAAACGGATTACCAATATGCCGCAAATGTTTTTGGGCATTGTATGGAGCTGGTCTATTCCGATGGCTTATGCCGCTCAACTCGGCGAAGTCCCTGCTGAAGCTTGGTGGTTATTTATGGCTAATTGGTGTTGGACTGTGGCTTACGACACCATGTATGCCATCGTCGATCGCGACGATGATTTAAAAGTGGGCATTAAATCAACCGCCATTTTATTTGGCCGTTACGATAGGCAGATTATCGGCTTATTTCAACTTGCCGCCCTAGGGTGTTTTGTGATGGCGGGATTGATGGCTGAGCGTGGAGTGATTTATGGCTTGGGCATTATCAGCTTTGTTGCGTTTGCTGTGTATCAGCAAGGGTTAATTTATGGTCATGAACGTGCGCCATGTTTTAAGGCTTTTTTAAACAACAACTGGGCAGGTATGGTTTTGTTTATCGCGCTAAGTGCTGACTATGTTATTTCTGCAGCGGTATAATCACGACAAAGCATGAAATGGAATTGAGTTAATGGTTTATTACCATAGGGCAGGGATGCATGAATGAAAACAACTCCTTGGTTAATCGGTGCGATAATATGTTGTTGGTTATCCCTAGCCAGTGAGTCCGCTAACAATGATGCTTTACTGGCTGGCTTACCAAGCAACGCTGTCGATGTGCATTCCACAGCTGCAGTAGTCACTATTCCTCGTACCCGCCAATTTGTGCTTAACGATGGCGATCGCCACTATCAAGTGATGATCAAACTACCTAAAGATTACCGCAACAATCGTACTCATCATTACCCTGTAGTCTATATGACGGACTCCATGTATAGCTTGCAAGTGGTGTCTGGTGCGACGCGATTTCCAATGAACAGCAACATGATGCAACAAGCTATTTTAGTCGCCATAGGCTATCAGAGGCCGAGCAAAGGTTCGGCGAGTAGGATCCGCGACTATACCCCAAGTCACGATGCGAGTTGGAAACTACCCACTGGTGAGGCCAAGCGGCACGTTGCCTTTATCAGCCAGGTTGTTATGCCCTTTATTGAAAAAAACTATCGAGTCGACACACAACAAAATACCTTTGTGGGTAATTCGTTAGGCGGGTTACTCGGCGCACATATTTTATTAGAACAGCCAACGCTATTTGCGTATTACGTGTTGGGTAGCCCATCTCTATGGTTCGACAATAAACAATTGTTGCACCAGTTTGCTCAGCGTTTTAGTCAAACACCAGCAATATCTGCCGAGGTGTTTATTGGCATTGGTGAATTAGAGAAACCACCTTATACCCATGATGGTCATCAGATGGTTGCAGATGCTGAGGCTTTTTATCAAATACTCCAATCTCACCCATCTGCTCAAACCGGCACATTACAACTGAAACTATTGGTGATCCCCGAGGCCGATCATTCGATGGCTTTTCCTACTACCGCGATTCATGGTTTAACTTGGCTGTTCAAGCGCAATTTTTCGTGATCCCCATTTACGGCAATTTTTAGTAACAATTTTCACGCCAATCAATAGCAGTGAAACTAATGTTTGCTGATATGTTAACGACTTGTATCATCTCGTTTATATTCAGAATAATGATATGGCGTGGGTTAATAACATCTACAGGGATAAGTATTTAATGAGAGCCACGGTTAAGTATCGGTTAGTCTTTTTAGCCTTAATGGTGTTTAGCTTTGTAATAGGCGTTCAGTGGACGCCAGAGTCGTTAACGAGTGAAGCTGACAAGCGGTCGTTATACCTTATTTGTGCATTGTATTTTGTATTACTGCCTTTGAGCTACTGGTACTGCATTATTAAAATGGGTGCTCAGAAACTGTGGAAACTGATTGTCATTTTCAGTCTAAGCAGCTTGGTTGCTCGGTTAAGTTTCCCTGCCGAAGTCGCGCACTATTTTGAGTTTATTGCATGGTTACGTTATCCGATTATTGCGGTATTGCTGGTCATTGAATTGTACTTGGTGGTGAGTGTTGTTCGTGGCTTGATTAAGGTGCGAAAGCTTAAGGGCGATCCTAGAGTCGGGGCGGTAGAAACGTATCGGGATGGCGATGAAAAAAGCTTAACTATCGCACTTATTATGGCCAGTGAAGCGACTAACTGGTTTTATTCAATCCCTTGGTTTTCACGTCATCATCCGGTGGCCATCGCTAATATTAACCTCAACAGTGCAACGCGCTGGCATGTGTGGCTTATGCTATTTGGTTGTATTACCGCATCTTGTAGCAGTTATTTATTACTGGTTTCATGGAGCGAATGGGTGGCGATTATTGTCTCGAGCATTATTGCCTATACCTTGATGTCTATCGTGGCTAACCATCGGCTATCGCGTTATTACTCTTTGTATTTAATCAGAGATAACTTAGTGATCAATAATTCATTGTGGGGATTTATGGTGGTGAACATTGCCGATATTGCCAGTGTCGCTGCTCAAGAATCAACTGAATTAAATAAAGATGAGCCAGAAACCATTATTATTGGCCGTGGGCAGAGTAATGTCACTATTACCTTAAACCATCCGGTCATTTATCATGGTGGTATGGGCCAGTTACCCGAACCCATGATTACGATACATTTGAGTGTGGATGAGCCACAGCTGCTAATTCAGGCGCTTAATAATAAAGTCTCAGTGGCCGCGTAGTCATAAAAAGCTCATAAAAAATGCGCTGATAAAAGCGCATTTTTTATGAGTCAATCAGTACTACCAAGTGAAAACCCAGTCGTTGATTTGTTGATTAGTTTCGTACTAGTTTGGTTAAGTCTGCAGGGCGATAATAAACTGACTTTAATACTTTGCCTTGGCGCACAACTTTACCTGCCATTTCGACGTCTTTAGCGCACTTAGCAATAATAAACTCACCTTTAGTGCTACCGACAATCTCGACACCTTGTTTAGCGTAATGGGCAATGGTTTCGTCGAGTTCTTTGTGGTTGCGGCATACTTTACTCATGTTGCTTGAGTGCACTTCATCCCAGCATTGAATAAAATCAATTTGACGGTTTTTAGCGACGTTGAGCAATAAATCGATAAGGTAACTGATCTCAAGGCGATCGCTTACCTGAGACGCACCTAAGTGCACTAAACGGCCCATTAACACATAAACAGAGTCAACAATCGCATCGGCTTGTTCGATGCGAGAGTCGGCTTCAGCAAGCTCGGTCATTTCTTCAATAATTAATGATGTGTGTAAGGTATCTGCTTTGTCGTCTAGGCTAGCACTGTCATTAACCGGTAAATCAAAAGTGCTGCGAAACTCAAAAATGTCGCGATATAAATGGTTAAAAATGGATTGGTCTAAAACAGATAACTTCATTATAAAATAAGCCTAAAAATTGAAAAAATGGTGATAATGGTAATGAATTAAGGCGGAATCTACAAGGAAAACGGCGACCTTCGGTCTGCCGTTGTTGAGATAAAAAGAACCGCCCTAGAGAAGTCGGGATTGGACAGTAGTTGAAAATCACCTTGAACTATGAAATTACAGTTTGGTGTACTTAGCAATAAGTCTATCTAAATAAGGCTGTATGTCGTCGTCTGTCCAATCAATATAACCACGAACAAAACCAACAAGATTGCCTTTTCCATCCAGAATGAAGCTGGCTGGGATTAAATCTGCAGGCATGATGTAGTCGATGTTTTTTTCAGGGTCTAGCCATGTTTCATAGCCTGTAATACCGTGCGCTTTAAAGAAAGGAGCAATTGCATTGGTATCTTCATCGATTGATATTGGTAAAAGGACAAAATCTTTGTCTTTATTTCGTTGCTGTATTTCCTGCATAGCCGGTATTTCTTTAGCACAGGGGGCGCACCATGTTGCCCATAAATTTACCATCACTAACTTGCCGTGATATTGCTGCAAATCTACCTTATTTTTCTGTTGATCCATAAAGTGTATATCAGCAATCTTTCTAGCATGATGCAGTTCAACAAAGCGCGACATTACCAGAGGTTTTTCAATAGGGTCGCCGGTTTTATAGACTCTAACATCCACAGGTGACGCAGGTGCATTTAAATGAATACTGGCGGTAAGGATTAACAGTGTTAAAGGAAGCAATTTATTCATAATTTTTCTCGTCTATTACAGATTTTTCGTTAGCTGATTGCCGTTTGTGTTGTGTCATTACCCAGCTAATACCGCCGACAATGGACAGAATAATCAACATAAAAGGTATGAGCCATAGTGCGAATGTGCCGCTATTGATGCTTGGGTTATAACGGATCCTTTCACCAAAGCGTGCCACCATAAAATCAATGATTTGCTGTTTAGATTGACCTTCATCTAATTGTTTAAAAATGTGGCCTTTCAACTCATTAGCAATTTGTGTTTGTGAGTCAAAAAGACTGCGATTATCAGAAGAAGGGCAGCGAAGCTCTTGGGCAATCTCAAAACCCAATTTGCGCTTTTTTTCTGGGCTATACATTGCGGTATCAGCGAGTACTGACGGAATGAACACACACAGTAATATTGTTATCATCATGACTCTTAAATTCATGAGATGAGTTCCTGTAAAGTGTAAGTGGATGGTAAAGTCTTTAACTGTGTGGTGGGTTGGTGATAGCGGCTTGTTAATACGATAAAAAAACCGCCAAACATCATTAATATCGCGCCAATCCAAAGCCAGCTCACCATAGGTTTATAGCTGATACGGATTAAGTATTCAGTCTCATTTAACTTGGTGCCCATTGATACATATAAATCTTGAAACGCCGTAGAGTAAACACTAGCGGCAGTGGTTTGCATGCCATTAGTTTTAAAGGTTTGACGTTGAGGATAAACATAACCCACGGTTTTTTCGTCTAAATCCATAATACGGATATTGGCTTGCAGGGCATCAAAGCTTGTTGCCGTTATCTGCTGGGTTTGCTCAAATACAAAGATATATCCGGCCAACTCTCTGCCTTGACCTGGCCCCATACTTAGGACTTCTTCTTGTTCAAAATGAGAGACAACAGTACCCGCAAGAATTGCTATTGCAATGCCAAAGTGCGCTAAGCACATGCCAAAAAAGCGGTATGATTGAGTGGTTTTTGTTTTACTTTTAAGGAGCTGATACATCGCGAGGCAAGTGCAAGCTATAATCCATATAGTGGCCAGTAAGCCAAAGAAAAACCATGCATTAGTACGCTCTGTATTGACACTGATAAGTATCACTAGTGCAACACAAACGAATAGCAAAAGCAGTGGGCGTTTTAAGCTGGATAATTTTTCTTGTTGCCAACTTATCAAAGGTGCTAATCCCATCAGGAAACTCAGGATGAAAATAATGGGCACAAAAATACTGTTGAAATAAGGTGCGCCGACTGAGATTGTGTTGTTAGTGATGACGTTATAAATAATTGGGTAGTAGCTGCCTAGTAGCACCGACAGACCAGCTACCACCAATAAGAGGTTACCAAGCAATATAAGTGTGTTTTTGGAAAAAGGACTGAACCTGTCTTCTGCAGTTATATAAGAAATACGGCTTGCAAATAACGCTAAAGCTCCACCAGATAACACCACAAGCAGAAAGAGAATTGACATACCACGGGTGGGATCAGCAGCAAAGGCATGCACAGATTGTACAACGCCAGAGCGAACGATAAAGGTGCCAAGTAAGCTAAGTGAAAAAGCCAATATCGCTAAGAATAGCGTGAATTTTTTACATTGCCCTAA
The DNA here is from genome assembly GCF_040310185.1 of Shewanella sp. T24-MNA-CIBAN-0130. Taxonomy (NCBI): domain Bacteria; kingdom Pseudomonadati; phylum Pseudomonadota; class Gammaproteobacteria; order Alteromonadales; family Shewanellaceae; genus Shewanella; species Shewanella sp. T24-MNA-CIBAN-0130. The sequence goes on from NZ_JBEOPP010000003.1 coordinate 121,681, forward strand.
GCGCTGAGTCATGGTTACTGAATGCACTAAAGCTGTCGCCACAAGCCATGGAATAAACGAGGCATTTTCTACAGGATCCCAAAACCACCAACCACCCCAGCCAAGTTCGTTATAAGCCCACCACGAACCAAACGCATTGCCACCGGTTAGAAACACCCACGCCATAATAGCCCAAGGGCGCATATATTGTGCTTGTTGTTGGGTGAATTGTTTTCCGAGCAATGCGGATACTGAACTTGCAAAGCAAACCGTTAAGCCGACATAACCGAGGAACAATAGCGGTGGGTGAATAATTAAACCGATGTTTTGTAATATTGGATTTAAGTCTCGGCCTTCAATTGGAAAGTTCGGTAGAAGCCTAACAAAGGGGTTTGATGTGAAAATGATAAATAAACTAAAACCCAAAATGACCAAGGCTAATACCGATACGGTACGGACAAAAAACGCTTCATTATTCTCTGTCTTTCTATTGGCGATTAATGCCGTCCAAAATGCAATGGCACTGACCCAGAAAAGCATTGAACCTTCATGGCTTCCCCAAACTGCGGCAATTTTATAGAAGGTGGCCAGTTGAGTATTAGAGTGGTTCGCCACATAAGCAACAGAGAAGTCATTACAGATAAAGCTAAGCGTTAGGCAGGTAACTGCAGCCATAAAGGCTAATAACATCATATTACTTAATGGACGGTAATAGCTGATTAAATATCGGTTGCCTTTATATAACCCGAATAATGGAATGGTGGCCAATAATAATGAAAGGCTTGTGGCTATGATTATCAGTAAATGTCCAATTTCTGGGATCATCTTATATATACCTAGTTATATTAATCATGTATGTAGTTAATTTTTACTCATTGGTTTTTACTCATTGAGTCGTGAAATTTGATAATTAAAAAACTTAATGAATAAAGTTAAATAAACATTATCTTTGTTGATGTTTATTTTCTGTGAGGCTGATCTTATTCGTATTTCAATTATTTTAAGATGAGAGTTTTTTATATTAACAAATATATTTTTAGATTTTTTTATAGCTAAAAAATCGGTATTTTTATATAAAAAATAATCTAAAATAAAATCCAAGTTATTGTAATTAAAGACTTTATTTTGTTTTATGTTTTGTTATTTCTGAGTCGTTTTTCTATGTGATCTTGCGCATGGTTAGCCCTGTAATTACCTTTAAAATGCCTCTTGCTCAAATTAATTATATCGTTCGCTGAACTGCCAGGTTTGGTGGAGAAAAATAGAGTAATGATGATGAGGATTGGGACAATGAAACAGGGTAAATACAAGCTAGCTGCACTCAGTGTGCTGCTTTGTCTTGGCGCTGTAGGTACTGTTAATGCAGGCGGAAAGGCAACAAGTGAAAAGTCGATGGGGCATACCGCATTAGAAGTAATTGAACATTCTAATGGTGTTGAAAAAACTAAAGGGGTTAAAACACTACAAGATTATATTGTTCAGGAAAAAGAATTATTTGATTTTCTTTTTCAAAATCACCCATTATTTAAATATCATGAAGAAGGTAATTTAATTGGTGAGTATCATGTAAGCGACCGGGGTGAAGAATATCTCGATACTGGTAATAGCCCTGTATATAGTGAAATGGTTGGTCGCCCAAGTGCGGTTCAATATCGTTTAGGCGCGAAATCAATTCTTGATTATCCAAATAAGTTTGTTGGTCCTGAAAAATGTGGTGAATGTCATGCTGTCCAATATGAAGCATGGAGCCGCTCTCGTCATGCGAAGACAATTCGTTTCCCTGGCGACCATCCAGAAGTTGATAACGATCTTAAAAAGCCAATGTATGGCACTAAAGATACGTCTATCTTAGCTGACGGTATTACGCCTGATGCCATCTATGCAACTGTCGGTACGCCTCGTACTAAATATGGTTTCATCGATAGTTACCTTGTTCGTGGCACATACCATATTCGTGATGGTTTACTTATTGAAGGCACCGGTAAAATGGTCGCTGGTGGTAACCAATTCTCACGTGGTTGGGCCGAATGGTTAACCCCTGCCATGGCGGCAAAAATCAATGCTGTTATCCCTGAGTTCCCAGCCACTAACGACGGTAAAGCTTTTGGCGCAAGTGGTTCTCATCAAATCGGCATGAGCTCATACGGAGCGAAATACGAAAAAGAAATGCTGTTCCAACCAGCAAGTTCTTATTGTGAAGTGTGCCATAGCTTCAAGTTTGATTTCCAATCTAAAGATGAATACTTTGCCGCATTAGGCGACCCTAAAAAACTACAAGAACATACTATTTCTAAAGGTATTGCCTGTGAAGAGTGTCATGGCGCTGGGGGTCACTTAGACGGTGGGAATGGCGGCGGAATGCCTTCTAACTGTGAGCGTTGTCATCAACGTTTTAATTTTGTACCTGATTTAGCTAAAACAGAGAAAGGTAAAGAGAAGTTAGAGTATGCATTTGGTGTGAAAATGAAGTCTGCATGTCCATCATGTGGTACTGAAGGTTCGCAAATGTTCGCTTCTATGCATTATGAAAAAGGCATGCGTTGTTCTACTTGTCATGATCCACATGAAGTAACAAGCAACGATTGGAAGTCTGGTTATACCAAACCAAAAATGAAGAAAGAGTGCTCTGATTGTCATGCTGCACAAGCTGAAATCGTAGAGAACACTAAGTCTCATAGCGAACAAACCTGTACAAGTTGTCATATGCCGAACATGGGTAGTTGTGAAAACTTCACTGCTATGCAGTTCCCTGACCAAGCAGGCTTCGACGCGGTGCGTAAGTCGCATATGTGGAAGATTGAAATAGATCCAACTAATAAGACTCTTAACCCGCCTGAAGGTGAGCCTCGTGTATCAAGTACTAAAGGTTGGACTGTTGCTAAAAATGCAAACGGTAATAACTACTTAGACTTAATGTGGTCATGTGCACGTACTGCAATCTCTGATGATAACGTTGTTAATGGCAAAGGTTGTCATAGTCAGTTCCAATCCGAACTCGATCCAAGCTTACATTACGAAGACCAACAAGAGATTTATGGTGAAGTGATGAAGTGGCAAACACCGATTAAAGACACCTACGCTCAGGTTGTGGTTGCACTGGATGGTATCGATAAACTGCTAGAAGTCACTAAATTATCCGTTGAAGATAAATCACAAGTACTTTTACTTACTGATAAAGCTCAAGATGCTGTAACGCTTCTTAAGAAAGACGGTTCTTGGGGGGTGCATGGTGCACGTTATAGCCAAAAACGTATCGATGCTGCGATGACATATGTCACCCAAGCTCAAGCAATTATCAATAAAAATAGTATGTAAATCAATAATGGTTTCCCGCAATAGCGGGAAGCCATTTACCGATATTCCGACATCGCTGTGATGACGAGATATGTAGAGAGAATGTAATGAAAAAACTACTTAGCACCATTTTGATTTCAGTGTCGTTGTTAGTCGTATTTAACACTCCAGTATTCGCTGGCGGCGGCGGAGAGATGACTCTTGCTCCAGTATATGACATTCAGCTTAACCCGATCTCAATGCGTGAGGCTGAGACGTTAATAGGCAAAGAGGATGTTTATTTTTTTGATGTGAACACGATGGAGTTATGGGCTGAAGGATATATTCCGGGTGCTATTTATTTCAACGTTAAAAATTGGAAAAAACTACTTCCAAAAAATAAGGATGCCGTAATGATTTTCTACTGTGCAAATCCTTTATGCACTTCCAGCGCAATGGCGGCCAGAGAAACTGTGAAAATCGGTTATACCGGCGTTAGGCATATGAGCGAGGGCATTTATGGATGGCGCTTATCAGGTAGGCCAACAGAGAAACCATAACCCTTTATTTCAGATTAATAGCTATTGGTAATTTACTGATAGGTAAAACTCAATAATGTGAGAATTCTTTATGAAAAATCTTAGCAAAAGTGCGTTAACCATTGCGACGTGTATTTCGTTAGTACTATCAGCCAGCAGTGTTGCGAGTGATGGATTGGCAAGTGATGTTGAAAAACAGTCTTATAGTATAGGCGCTTCGGTAGGTAATTATTTATCAAACCAAATTTTTAATCAAACAGAGCTAGGTGCAAAAGTCGACGTTCAAGACGTTATTGATGGAGTGATTGATGCGTTAAAAGATCAGCAAAAAATCACTGATGAGGACGTCATCACTTACTTGAATGAGCGAAGTGAATTATTGAATTTATTAAACACCCAAAAAGATGAAAAAATGGCGTTAGCAAGTCGTAAAGCTAGCGAAGATTATTTAACGAAAAACAAAGATAAATCAGGTGTAAAAGTGACAGACACCGGTTTGCAGTATGAAGTGTTAACCCTTGGTGACGGTATTAAACCTAAGGCTGAAGATGTGGTGACAGTGAAATACAAAGGTTCATTGATTGATGGCACTGTCTTTGAAGAAACCACCGAACCAGTGCGTTTTGCATTGTTAACGGCTATTGACGGTTGGGAAGAAGGTTTACGTCTAATGCCTGTTGGTTCAACTTTTCGATTCACTATTCCATCTGAGTTGGCTTACGGCGCAGAGGGCGCGGGTAATATTCCTGGTGAAACAGCCTTAGTGTTTGAGGTTGAGTTAGTTAAGTCCGAAAAACCAAGTGAAAAAGCCAAAGGAATGGGGCTGAGTGGTATGGGAATGGAAGGCATGATGAACCAATCAATAGCGGGTAAATAGCCTAGTTAACGTAACAACTTATTCAATTCAAAGAAGAGACACTTATGAATATTCTGGCCTTAGGTATTGCAATATGTCTGAGTATATTTATCGGACTCTTCTGGCTTCATCACAGTGCATACAACCGTAATTTGAGCAGTACTGTGGTGAAAAATAATAGCAGAGTGACTAAAGGTGTTAGCAAGGCTGTAAACGTTGAACTTGATGAGTTCAATGGTCTTGCTACCGCTCATTATCCTTTTGGGATGTCAGTCATCGTGTTGATCTTTTCGATATCTATTTATGCCAGTGGAGGACATTTTCAAGGTTGGGATCAGGGTAGAGTTGATGACAATGTGGATTATCTTGTCGCTGCTAACATCACGAAAGGGCGGATGCAAGTTGAGCAACAACCACAAGATGAAAGGGCACTTATGGCGTTAGCGCAGTCTTATGCCGAAGGCGGCTTATATGCTGACTCGGTCGGGACGCTAACCCAGCTTATTTCTTTGGTCGGCAACGACGCTGAACTCTTAGGGATGAAAGCAACATCAATGTATTACCGTGATACTCGCACATTCGGGCCTGAAACAAAGCAAGTGATTGATACCGCTTTGTCTATCCAAAGTGACGAGCTTCATACTCGAATGCTACTTGCAACAGACGCTTACTTAAATGGTGAGTATGCAATAGCCATCGAGCATTGGCAGATTTTACTAACAAACCAATCTCAACCTTTTAATCGACAATCTATTACTAATGCAATTATAAAAGCCGAATTTCAATTGGACGAAGTGAATCAATAATTTCGTCATTTGAATTTACAGCCGAACCAATAAATACCTGTCAGCCAATGCTGATATAGGGAGGGTGTTGTGAGTGAGAATATAGAGAGACGGAGGTTTCTAAAAGGTGTTGGGGCTGCTTCTTTAATTTGGGGACCGATGGGTTGTACCTCAGTTGAAGACGACAGTTCTAATACGAATAAACCTCATTATGTCATGGTGTTTGATCAAAACAAATGTACTGGATGTGGAGAGTGCAAGCTGGCTTGTAATACAGCAAACAACTTACCTGAGGGGAAGTCAAAGTGTTTGATGGAACATCAATCGGGTGGAGTAGAAGGTAAAGCTTGCCCACACTGTGGTAAAGACAAATGTAACTGCGAACGTAAGTTTGTACGTGTTTCTTGTCAACAGTGTAAAAATGCACCATGTGTCAGTGTATGCCCAACTGGTGCAGCACATAGAGATCCTAAAACTGGGATTGTGACCATGGATAAAAGTAAGTGTGCCGGTTGTAAATATTGTATTGGCGCCTGTCCTTATAATGCTCGTTTCATAAATGAAGATACCAATGTCGCTGATAACTGTGATTTTTGTTTAAGTAGCAAGTTATCAAAAGGCGAGTTACCAGCATGTGTACAGCTATGTAAATATGACGCATTGGTTTTTGGTGATATTAACGACCCAAACTCATATGTGAATAAATTATTGGCAGTCAAAGACTCTGTTCGTATGAAACCTCAGTTTGGTACTGAGCCGAGTTTACGTTACATACCAGTCGTTAAATTGGGGGTATAAGATGGACGGTTCAATGGAATTCACCATGGGGTTATCCAAAGGGATAGCGTGGCCATGGCCTATTGCAGTGTACTTGTTTTTAGCAGGGATCTCTGGTGGTGCTTTAGTTGTTGCGTTAGCTCTTCGGTTTATTAAATGCCAAACCGCTAACACACCTTTGTATAAAGCTGCCGCGTTAATTTCGTTCGTTACGATAAGTTTAGGTATGTTATGTCTAGTGTTAGATTTAACTAACCCTATGTTCTTCTGGCGTATTTTGGTGTTTTACAATTTAACTTCAGTAATGTCACTTGGGGTTATCGCGCTTTGTGCTTATATCCCATTAACAGCGGTGTTGTGTCTTTATGCCTTTGAAGATGACATAAAAGCTATTAAGGGGTTAAGCATACTATTGCCACTTATTAGTATGTTGAAGCCAATTCGTCGTCCATTAGAATTATTAACTTTGATTCTTGCTATGTCGGTTTGTGCATATACAGGCTTCTTAATTTCAGCACTAATTCGTTTCCCACTGATTAATACTGCAGTGTTACCTGCATTATTTATCGCATCTGGTATTTCTGCTGGTGCAGCAGCATCAAAAATGGTGTCGGTTTTAGTGTTTAAAGAAGACTTACACAGTAGTGAGTTAAAGCTGTTACACGGTGCAGAATGGCCGATCATGATTACTGAAATTTTGTTTATTGTGATGATTGCCATGTCACTTGCTACGGGTAATGAAGGTGCGCAATCTGCATTTTCTGCATTTACTAGTGGTGTATGGGCTAACTTGTTCTGGGTTGGGGTAGTTGGGGTTGGTTTCTTAGGCCCCATCTTACTTAACTTTGCCACAGGTAGAACCTTTAGCCATTCAGCCAAAGCGTTCTACTTATCAGGTGTATGTGTCATTAGTGGCATGATGTGCCTACGTTTGTTCATCTTATATGCGGGGCAAACTTACGGTATTTAATCAGTTTTGAGGGCTGCCCTTTATTAATTGACTCCCCCGCTGCTTTTAGGGGGAGCTCTTTCAATGTGATTGTTTACTGTTAAGTGTGAATTATATGAATAGAATTTATGTTTTACTGTTGTTTATCCCGATGCTATTTGCTTGCGGCCCTCAAAATGATGGGCTAACAATGCACAACTCTCAGGCTATTCACGATCATGACCGTTGTCATATGTGCGGCATGATGATCACAAAATACCCAGGACCTAAAGGTGAGGTGTTGTTAAAAAATAGTGATGTAATCCCCAAGTTTTGCTCAACTAGAGACATGTTCAATTTTATTTTACAGCCGGAGAATCAACGGCAAGTAAGCCAAGTTTATGTGCATGATATGGCAAAAACATCATGGGAAATGCCTAAAGATGATTCCTTTATTGATGGAGTAAAGGCTTGGTATGTTTATGGCTCGAATCGTAAAGGTGTTATGGGGCCTTCCGTTGGCTCATTTAGTAGTGCAGATGCAGCGCAAAATTTCGCTAATGAGTTTGGCGGTGCAGTGTTGGCATATGATGAGATCACACTCGAAGTATTAGGTGAAGGAATGTCGCACGAAAAGGGCATGTCACACAAAAAGGGCATGTCACACAAAAAAACATGAGTCATTAATGCTAGTCTCAAATAAAGTGGCTTTTTATAAGGTCACTTTCATTGGGCACTATTACGTTTGAGTAGAGTGGTATGACAATGAGACTTGCTAGTTTGTTATCTATTTTTATGGGCATACTCATTCTGCCAAGTACTGCTGCTGAAATACAGGTGAAAGATCCACTAAGCTTACAACTAAAAATTCAGCAAGCACATTCTTATGACACGTTAGTCTTGCATCCAGCCGTTTTTCAGGGGCAATTTATCATAGATAAACCGCTCATTATTATTGGTAAGCCCGGCGCAGAAATAGACGCGTTGGGTTATGGCAGTGCAATAACGATAGCAAGCTCAGATGTTAAGCTTCGATCGTTAAAAATTGTCAATTGGGGGGCAGACCAATATGAGCTAAATGCCGCAATATTAATTAACGACGGCATTAATAATGTGTTAATTGAAAATAACGAATTATGGGGTCCAAGCTTTGGTATTCGAGCAGATAATGGTGATTTTTTATCGATTAAAAACAATGTGATTACTGGTAGCAGCCAAGGACATATTTTGGACAGAGGAGATGGTATTTACTTAAAGCGGGTCGATAATGCCGTCATTCAATTCAACGAGATTAAACATGTGAGAGATGGCATTTATCTTGAGTCAGGTAAGTATAGTTTGGTGAGCGATAATTACTTTGTTAACCAGCAATATGGCTTGCACTATATGTATACCGCTCATGATGAAGCATTTAATAATTATGCTGAAGATGTTGATGGTGGTTTTGCATTAATGAGTTCTGAGAAAATCAAGTTACATCATAATCGAGTTCAATCGGCCCAACGTTTTGGTGTGTTACTGAACATGACTAATCACTCTGAAGTATCTGCAAACCGGGTCAATAAAATTGTTAATTCACATGCGAAAGTTGCGGGAAGTGAAGGCCGTGGGATGTTTATTTACGGTGCACGTGATAATGCAGTGTTTGATAATAATTTTTCCAATAGTGAGGTAGGTATTTATATGGCGATGGGCGGTGAAGGCAATAAGATTTACCGTAATCAATTTATTAATAACCAGGCTCAGGTTAAATATGTTGGTGATAGCCTCGTTGAGTGGAGTTATGAACGTCAGGGGAATTATTGGAGTCGTTTCATTGGTTGGGATCTGACGGGGAATGGTATTAGTGAGCAGGCTTATCAGCCAAGTGATCAATTAGATCGTTTGTATTGGCTTTATCCAGAAGCGCAATTTCTATTAAAAAGTCCAGTCGCGCAACTACTTCGCTGGACGCAACATCAATTTAAAATTATGCCTGAATCAGGAGTAATTGATAGTTTTCCTATGATGAGCCCCCCCCCAAGTTGATAGATTATAAAGGTAATCATTATATGCAAGATACCACTGCAATTTTAGTCACTCATTTAGTTAAACAATACGGCGATTTTTTGGCCGTTGATGATATCAGTCTCACTGTTAATGCTGGAGAAACATTGGCTTTACTCGGTCATAACGGTGCAGGTAAATCTAGTTTAATCAAAATTTTGCTTGGTATTGTCCCTGCCACGTCGGGTGAAATCTCGATGTTAGGAACGGTGCTTAAAAATGAAAAGCAACACCGGAAAATTAACTTGGGTTATTTACCTGAAAATATCTCGCTTTACGAGAAGTTAACCGGAAAAGAAGTACTGGAATATTTTGCTTCATTAAAGGGTGTTGCTAAAAATCAGGTGGTTAAGGTGCTCGAAGAGTTTGGTTTGGGTCAGGTGCAGAATAAGCCTGTTAGAACCTATTCAAAAGGCATGAAGCAACGCTTAGGCTTTGCACAGGCCATTTTGTCTGAGCCTGATATTTTACTACTTGATGAGCCTACAGTCGGGCTTGATCCTCAAGCGTCGCTATTTATGTATCAAAAAATTGCCGAACTTAAACGGCAAGGCTGCGCTATTGTTGTGTGCACTCATGAGCTCGCAGTGGTTGAAGGTAATATCGATCGTGCATTTATTATGGCCAATGGTAAAAAGCTAGCAAGTGGCCGGTTAGAGGAGTTACGTCAAGCCGCGGATCTTAAGGTGCATTTTACAGGCGATGATATCCTTGATGCCATTGCCCATGATGATTTTCTATCAAGATTAGCAACCAATAATCAGTTATGGGTTCATCAAGTTGATAAGCCGAGGATTATTAAGTACCTCACTTCACATCGTGGGGCCTATAACTTTTCAATTGAAGAGCCTGATTTAAGTGATATTTATCATCACTTCATGAATCTTCATCAACACAAAGCGGCATAAGGGGCTGTGATGTTTACAGCGGTTTTGGCCATTGCATTAAAAGAAATAAAAGATAACTTTCGAAATCGATGGTTTTTATTTATTGGCTTAATGCTGACATGTTTATCACTGCTTATCACTTTTGCGGGTTCCGCCGTATCAGGTGAATTAGTTGTGGCTGATTTACCATTACTCATGACCAGTTTGAGTTCAATGTGCGTGTATATTTTACCATTGACCGCAATATTACTGAGTTACGATAGCTTTATTGGTGAGGAAGAGTCAGGCACTTTGTTGCTACTATTGTCTTATCCGGTTACACGTTTACACATCATATTAGGTAAGTTACTCGGCCATCTTTGGGTGTTCAGTTGTACGATTGGTTTGGCTTTTTTTCTGACAGCCATTTTAGTGTGGACGTTGACTGCCTTCCCGATACAAGAAGTCGTAGTGGCCTTTATTCACTTAATACTGAGCAGTATATTGCTAACGGTATGCTTTGTGTTGTTGGGTTATATAGTGAGTTTGTTGGTGGTTGAGAAAGCCAAAGCGATAGCGGTGCTGTTATTTCTGTGGGTAATGATTGTGCTGGTATACGATCTTGTTTTGCTCACATTCATGGTGGCTGATTTACAGGGCTTTTCAAATGCGATTTTTCAGGTATTGATTTTACTCAATCCTAGCGATTTATTTAGGGCAATTATGAGCGGTGTCGTATTACCAGACATACCACCTCAAGGTGATGTGGTTCAACACCGAGGCAGTAATAGCATGTTAAGTATTGCTCAGATGCCCATCGCTGGGCTTTATAGTGGCTTACTATTATGGGTATCGTTTTTACTGATCGTGGGGCAGCAAATATTTAGTCGTAAACGCTTATAAGAGCATTTCATTTGTTAAGGTGTCATCAAATCAGTGTAAAGGTAAGTTATTGTAATAAAGTAATTTAAATGTGTCAGATTGAGTTTGTTATCACATTGTAGTACCGTTTTTAAATGTATCAGATTGAGTTTGTTATCACATTATAGCACCGTTTTTAACTGTACAATTTTGTAACAATTAAATTGGTTTATGATCATTATTCTAGGTGCATACGGTGTTAAAAATCACTAATTATTTATCACTTGATACTTCAGCTAAGCAACTGATTAATCATCTAAACAATGAGAAAATCCCGCTCACTTTTTCTGAACATGCCGTACTAACTAAACTGCTTGATTTTGAATGTAAAATTTACACAAAAGAAGAATTATTAGAGGCTGGCTGGCCTGATAGAGTCGTCGCACCAACGTCACTCACTCAGTGTATTAGTACCTTGAGACGTAAATTAGAGCCCTTTCAAGACATCCAACTAAAAGCGGTTGCAAGGCGTGGTTATCAGCTTCATATAAGTGAGCAAAGCCATGTTAAAGTCGTTTCACTGAGTGACAGTGACACGATTCGCGCCGCTTTTTTTGACGTGAGCTTATTGGTTAAAATTGCTGGTGCATTGGTTTTGTTTGGCATACTCATTATCTTTTGGTATGGCTGTGAATATCACCAAGTGCTGAAAATTACATCGCAATGGAAAAGTGATAAAGACATTGAGCTCAACATTGGTGGTATTCGTGAAAGTGCGAAAGTGTTCTATAAAAACGACACGGATCAATTGCATGAATCTAAATGGCAGAAGCACATTGCGCCAAAGACAAATCAACTTAAAGGTTTAAAGGGGTTTAGCGGTTTTGCTCTCACGAACGGCAGTTCTTATTCATTTGCTACTTGTCCAGGATACACTTTGAATGATTGTGATGGCCAAGGCATTATTAATATCACTATGTTAACCCCTGAACCCGCAGGAATTAACATGGAAAGTTTTATCCCATTATCTAAAAAAATGGAGACTCGAATTCGCTATAATCGAGTGCTTATTCCAGAAGGGGATATTGGCGATATTGTTGAGCATCATTACCATGCAGATGTATATTTTCCAATAGCTGGACAAAAGCTCATACGCGCCGACTTAAGTATTTCATTAGTGTATCAAGGTGAAAATACTGGCCAGATATACACCACGACATGCATTACCGATGAAGACTGTATAACGACACCGATAAAATTAAAAACCCGTGGGACATTTAATCAATATCAGCAATCAATTGGCGATGTTGATGTGGATGTGTTTTTTACCAAGATAGATCAAAAAGAGTTCATTAAGCCCGAGCACGTCACCGAATCGGCAATGCGTTTTTATCGTGAAGTGAAACGCATGGATATTCAAGAGGAAGAGCTTGTATTTTTTAGGGTTCATACCACTGAAAATACAGCCGTATGGATAATGCCATTTATGAGCGACTTAGTTGCTTGGAGTCGTTATGAAAGAGTACAATTTTAATCAGTTAAGCTACCCGGAGGGCATAAAAGCTTACATTTATAGCCTACTATCGTTGAGATATTATTTGGATTTTCACCAGATCTTAATTCGGTCTTCATTGTGAAAGTTGATTAACAACAATAAAAAATCGGATGAAACATTATCATCCGATGTATATCTTGGTCAGCTTAGTCAACTGACCAGTAAACTCTATGCGCAGTTGTTTATTACTTGATAAATGCGAACGCATCACCATATAAATGAGTTTCTTCAATCCCAAGTTCACGAAAAACTTCTCGTGCAGCCCCGACCATATCAAAGCGGCCGGCTATGTAGATGTCATAACCATTTAAGCTGACAAAATCCTGCTTTATTTGCTCAAGTAAATTTGCTTTTTTGCCTTGCCAAGTACTGCCTGCAAGTTCAACTACAGGAATAAACTCTAACCATGAATGGTCTGCATGCCATTGACGAGCAATCTCTTGATAGTACATAGCATCTTCGTTACGACAACCCCAATATAGCTGAGTTTGAATCGTTTCGCCGTTAGCAATCTGCGCTTCAACGATACTTTTAATGTATGAAAAACCCGTGCCGCCAGCAATTAAAATGCGCGGTCTATGGCTATCGCTACGTAAAAATGCGTCGCCAGCCGGGGCTTCAATATCAATATGAGTCGCAGTTTGAAGGCGTTCAACAACTTGCATGGGATAACTTTCGCTGACCGCAGCACCAATGTGCAATTCAATTAACGCAGCATTAGGCGCCGAAGCGATAGAAAAAGGACGTTTGTCTTTTTCACCCATGATCACAGATAAGTATTGGCCAGCCTTAAAGTCAAAGGCGGCTTCGGGTTTAAGGAACACTTGATACACAGCATCATTAAACGGGGTGACTTTTTCAATCTGACAACGAATGGTTTTCATCTAACGTCCTTTAAACCTTTTTATAATTTTTATCAATGAGTTAATTATAGCTATCTACGCCTTAATCAGATCACTGTGGTTACAATGTTGGTACATCTTCTATGCCAAGATCATCCCAAATTTGGTCAATTTTTTGTTTAACCTTAGGATCCATCACAATAGGGGTGCCCCATTCACGGGTGGTTTCGCCTGGCCACTTGTTGGTGGCATCTAAACCCATTTTAGAGCCTAAACCGGCAACGGGTGAGGCAAAATCCAGATAATCGATAGGGGTATTATCTACCAGCATGGTGTCGCGTGTTGGATCCATCCGGGTAGTAATGGCCCAAATAACATCTTGCCAATCACGGCAATTGATATCTTCATCAACCACGATAATAAATTTGGTGTACATAAATTGGCGTAGGAATGACCATGCCCCCATCATGACACGCTTAGCATGACCCGGATATTGTTTACGGATTGAAATCACAGCCATACGGTAGGAGCAACCTTCAGGCGGCAGATAAAAATCAATAATCTCTGGGTACTGCTTACGAAGAATAGGCACAAATACTTCGTTTAATGCCACGCCTAACATAGCGGGTTCATCGGGTGGACGGCCGGTATAGGTACTATGATAAATAGCATCTTTACGGTGAGTAATATGAGTCACAGTAAATACGGGGAATGAGTCGGTTTCGTTATAATATCCAGTGTGATCGCCGTATGGACCTTCTACTGCTTTCTCATCTGGGTCAATATAACCTTCAAGAATAATCTCGCTGGTGGCTGGTACTTCAAGATCGCAGCTAATGGCTTTACAGACTTCGGTACGTTCGCCGCGTAGTAAACCTGCAAAGGCATATTCACTCATGGAATCTGGCACGGGAGTTACAGCACCTAAAATGGTCACAGGATCGCTACCTAATGCCACTACGACAGGATAACGCTCTCCAGGATGAAGCTGTTTAAAGTCTTTAAAATCTAAGGCGCCGCCACGATGATCAAGCCAGCGCATAATCAGCTTATTTTTGCCCAATAACTGTTGACGGTAAATACCTAGGTTTTGTCTTTTTTGACGTGGCCCTTTAGTGATCGTGAGTCCCCAAGTAACTAATGGGGCGACATCTCCAGGCCAGCAATGTTGGATTGGCAACGAGGTTAGGTCAACTTCATCACCGGTTTTAACCACTTGCTGACAAGGCGGATTACGCACTGTTTTAGGCGGCATATTGAGTGCCTGCTTATACATAGGTATTTTGGCGATGGCATCTTTAAAGCCACTCGGTGGCTCAGGTTCTTTTAAGAATGCTAATAATTCACCGACTTCACGCAAAGCCAAAGGATCGTCTTTACCCAATGCCATAGCAACACGTTTAGGCGTGCCAAATAAGTTAACCAGTACCGGCATGGTGTGATTGGTAGGATTTTCAAATAACAGTGCGGGGCCACCCGATCGTAAAACACGATCAGCGATCTCCGTCATTTCTAAATGAGGGTCAACAGGATAGCTAATGCGCTTTAACTCACCATTTGCTTCCAAATGATCGATGAAGCTGCGTAAATCTTTAAAACTCATGTTTACCGCCTGTAAATCAAATCCAATATGGCGCGCACTATAGCATTTTTCTAATATAGGGTTAACCAATTTGATAGACCTATATTACTGATATCGACTTTAGCTATACTTAGGCTAAAATGGTAATAGTCAATAATGTGGTAGAGGTGACTTATGCGAACGAATAAGCAGTGGACTTTGATGCCATTATTCGGGCTTGGTTGTGTTGTTATACTCAGTATGGCGAGTTCAGCCAGTGCTCAGCCGTCGTTAGCGAATGAGTATTCTAATCGTGTTTCGCATTCTGTCAGCTCTCAACATAATCATTATCGCCAACACAATAATCATCACCGAAATCGTGATCCTTGGCGTTGGGGATTTGGTTGGGATCAAGGCTGGGGAGTTAACCGACATTGGGGCCCAAGTATCGGGATTAGTTTAAGTCATGGCAACAACTGGCGATATGGCTCATATTGGGGGAATGGTTATTCCCGTAGAAATAACAACGGTTTTTATCCCTATCAACATCAGTTAACTAGCGGATATCAGCCGCAAAATATTAAGCTTATCGACACCATTGTTGCGCCTCAACAGCGGACTACGACCCATATTGAGTATGCTTCGGGCTTAAGCCACCTACCTGCAAATGCTAAAGTGATCCAGCGTGCGAACGGGACAGTCTATGAGTGGCAAGGGGTTGAATATTATTTTGATTGGAACACTCAAACCTATGAGGTTGCTAAAGCAGAGACACCATGATTGCTGGTATAGAAACAAAATTCAATGCTACCGTCTGCTTTAGCTTGATACATTGCAGTATCAGCTGCGCTGATTAGCTCCCGACTATTTAAACCATGCTTAGGCAGTATACTAATCCCAATACTCGCCCCCACGTGTAAAATATGTTGGCCGATGATAATAGGTTGCTTAATACAGTCCAATAGCTGGTGTATTTTATGTTCTATATCGATAGGCCCGGTGATCATATCGAGCCATACGATAAATTCATCTCCTCCGAATCGACCGACCATATCGGTTGCTCGCAAGTTGTTTACTAAGCGTGAGGCTATGATCATTATAACGTCATCGCCAATACTGTGGCCGAGTGAATCGTTAATGTCTTTAAATTTATTCAAATCAAGAAACAATAAAGCTGCTTGATCCTCGCCACGTAAATCTCTTGCGATCGCAGTATCTATTTTTTTTATAAACGCACGACGATTGTAAATCCCTGTTAGTTCGTCATGTTCAGCTAGGAAAATGAGCCTGTCTTGTTGTTCGATCAGTTTGTGGGTTTGACTGTCTACTTCTTGTTTTAACTCTTCTTTTTTGATCGTAATTTGGGCGAGTGATTGTTTCATTTTATTAAAGTTATCGGCAAGTGCAGATAACTCATCGGTATCAGTGAAATTAATCTGGCTGGTTAAATCCCCAGCAGCAAGCGCGTTCATCCCTTGTTTAAGTGAAGCCAATCCTTTTTTAAATCGAATCAGCGTTATAAAAGACCATGCCGTAACCAAAATCGCGAGTAGTAACAGTACGGCTCCAACGAGGTATAATAATTTTTGCTGTGTTTGACTCGCTTGTTTAATTGATAATTGATGAAGTCGGAACATTTCTTCGGTCATTTCTTCAATGGTCATGCTGTATTTAGCTTTAAATAATTGTTCGGCAATCAGTGTTGATGAAACATCGACTTGTTTGCTGTGGTAGCTATTTTGCGTATTGATGAGCTTTCTAATATTGCTATTGAGCTGATTAAGATTTGCGATAATGAGTTTTTGTTGTATCGCCCAGTTGATATCTTCTGCGAGATTTTGGGCCAGTTCTGTTTGGCGTTTATTCAGCTCTGAAAGCCCCTGGCCATCGGTATATTCTTGGTAAAGCCACAGCTGGCTTCGCAAGCTATCAATGTTGATCTGCAACTTCATTGAGTAATTGAGTTGGCGATATATTTGCTGCTGATAGTTGTGAATTTGGATCAGCGATAAACCAACAATGAACGTGAGAAGTGTGCAGAGTGTTGCGGTTAGCTTTAGGCGCTTAGATAACATCATAAATTACCATCCAGCCTCTGAATTCATAAAATCTTCAAGTAATTGACGATCGATAACTTGCCTGAAGTCGACGCTCTTTTCTGTCGGAACTAATTGATTGTCGATGGCCCATTGGCTTTGAATTTGAATGTTAGAAAAAAGTGCATTACTGAGGGATAATCTAAAAGTATAGTCATTCCAAGAATAATGCAGTTGGGAAGGATCGATATTCAAGATGCGACTAATGTCTACCTGAGCAAGATCTGAGTGTGTATGAATATAGTCTATTGCGTCATTAATTGCTTTGAGTAGAGCTAACTTTTCTGAGGCTGATAACGTCGTTTGTTTAAGCTCGATTAAGTTAAAGGATAAGTGATATAGACCGCGGCTATTGATGACTTTTGTATTTGAGGTTATTTGTTGTGTTAACAAATAACTTAATGGCTCCCAAGCTGAAATAATATCAACTTCATTATTTAATAATGCTGGAATAAGCTGATCTGCACGTAAATAAATGCGCTCGATAGGCTGTTGAGTTTTATTATACATAATCAGTAAACTATCGAAAAAAAACTCACTAGCACTGCTTTTTACTATCCCTACGCGGACGTTGGCTAGATTATTCAGCTGATGATATTTTTGCGGTACTAGGCTAAGTAATTTGAGATCGTTATCTGATTCGACAAAACTGGCTAATACGGAAAAGTTTGTTTGTTTAAAACTATTAAACATCACCACAGTTTCAGAGGCAGTGGCGAGATCCACTTGTTTATTGAGCAGCGCATTGAAGCATTTCACCCCACCATCTAATCTAACTAACTCAATATTAAGATTATTACGCTTAAAATAACCTTGTTGTTCGGCAATAAAAAAGGGTGCAGAAAGTGGCGTATTAGAAACAGCAATTTTAATCGGACCCTTTGCGGCTAAGGTCTTGATGGATGAGTTTTGATTAAGATCACAACCCGCAATGCCAATCGCGATTAGGCTCCAAAAAATAATCATTAACACTTTGTGCATAAGTGAGATTTCAGTCAAAAGATAAATAATGTTAAGTGTAGTTAATGTATTATTTTTTGTGAGAAATATTGGTCAATATAATCGTTTTTTTTTAATATTATCAATTAATAACGGAAATACTAAGCTTCTTGTTAATCATTAATTTACTAAGTAAAGTGATTCATAGTGGCGGCCATTGTGAAAATAAATATTATTTACCATTTAATTCAGATACTTATTTGTTAAATTAGTGAGACGATCACTGATGGACACCGAGCCATAACGGCTATATTTCGGTTAAGCTGTTTTATGCATGAGCAGAGAATGAATTCGATTGGTATTACTCCGACTAAGGTTAACTTATGAGTATGAAAAAGCCCCAATGCATCCTTTGCATTGGGGCTTTTGTTTGCATAGTTTATTTATATTTATATTATTATTTATGCTGCGGTGGTATCACCACCCTAACGCAATCATTGAGTATCAATTGAAGCTTTAGGGCGTTGCTCAAGCTCATTATTATTATTTGGCTTTGAGCTATCAGCCAAAGGCTGAAATAAAAATGACGTTATTGGCTATTACATCTGGGGAACCAATAACGCCTGAACTGTCAATAAAGCGGCAAGGATGCAAGTATTTTGCGCTTATTATTAGAATGTTTGTTGCTCTGTTATCAACTTGCTGGGGGACGAGTTGCTAACACTATCAAACATCCTTGCCAAAACGGTTTTGATATTTAGCTCTGTTAATGGTGACAATCGCGCCGTCAATGGCTAAAGCTAAAACACCTTAATAAAAATGACGTTATTGGCTATTACATCTGGGGAACCAATAACGCCTTAACTGTTATGTTAGCCGGCTTCCTTAACGACTAACGGTGGAGCAATAAAGCGGCAAGGATGCAAGTATTTTGCGCTTATTATTAGAATGTTTGTTGCTTTGTTTTCAACTTGCTGGGGGACGAGTTGCTAACACTATCAAACATCCTTGCCAAAACGGTTAACTGAATTTCCAGTCATTATGGCTTAAGATAGTTTAAACGCTATCTCAAGCGTATATGCTTAGCTTGCCATCGTATGTAACTGTTGACTTAGCTGAGTGATTTTTTGTTGTAAATGGGCTATTTCTGACACGATAGCGCTTTTGCTTCTCATTTGGCGAAGATCATTACTTCTTACCCATTGGTAAACGGTTTTAGCTGATACACCGTATTGCTTTGCTACATCAGACAATAATCTGTTATGGTTTTTGACTTCATCAATTACTTGTCTTTGTAATTCCACTGGATACTGTCTCGTATTTGACATATTCATCAAATAACCTCCTGCTGATTTATTTATGTTTGCCTGAGCGAGTTTCAACATCATCCCACTGGCTGCAACCGAGATGCGCTAAGAAAAAAATATTTTGTCGGCATTGTTGAACGATATTATTGAGCATGATACTGACCGATTTAATCTGACGACTTAAGTTAATTTTCTTCATCGCTATCTCCTACAACTACAATGGAATGCTTTACAATAAAACTACCTCTTAGTGGGTATGAGTTGTTATATGGAAACTTTGTGCCAACGTTGTATGAAAATTTAATCTGTTATTTATCAAGTATTTAATATTTTATTGTCAATGGGTTATTACTTACCTATTGGTTAGTTTGGTGCAATTGCACTAAATTGGTGAAAGATGCTATGGCGATTATTTATCGCTGAAGTGGTCGATGCTGCACAGTATGGATGACCAATATGGCAGCAAAAGGTCATCTTAATGACAAGATGAGCAAGGCGTTATAGTCGAATGAGTTATTCCGAGTGGATGGTTTAAAAAATCATACAAGGAGTGGGTTTGATGATATGGCTTTAATGGACGTCATCTTGGTAAGTGATCCGGGCGTGAAGACGCATGTTAAACAGGCTAGCGATGTATGGCGGGGGCAAAGTCGTCCGGGGAATTGCGCTAGAGTTTGCAATTTCACTGGACGACATGGTGTGCACCAATCAAATGAATGAGCTAGTGGATTAAGAACAATGTGGCTAGGCCTAAAAATGCAAATAAGCCAACCACATCTGTCACCGTGGTTAATACCATGCCACCGGCTAATGCTGGGTCAATATTTAACTTTTTTAACATTATTGGAATAGTGGCGCCAGCAAAGCCTGCAACCGTCATATTAATCAGCATAGCACAACCAATTAACCCTCCTAACGCGATGTCATCTTTCCACAGCCATACTGCAAAAAATACCAATATAGACCACATTAAGCCGTTTAATAATCCAATGCTGAGTTCTTTACCAATCAACCAACGTGAGTTACTTTGGCCAATATGCCCAAGTGCAATACCACGGATCACCAGTGCTAAGGTTTGATTACCGGCAACCCCGCCCATACTCGGAACTATGGTCATTAAAATCGCGATGGTGGCAAATTGCTCTAAGGTGCCTTCGAACATGTTACTGACAGACGAGGCAAGTAACGCAGCAAATAAGTTAATCGTTAACCACAGGGAGCGTCTTAGCGTACTTTTTAGCACTGGGCCAAAGGTATCCTCATCATCATCCATCCCTGCCATCCCCATCATTGAATGCTCGGCATCTTCGCGGATCACATCGATAATGTCATCGATGGTGATCCGGCCAAGCAATTTTGCTTGGCTGTCGACGACTGGGGCGGATAGCCAATCGAGTCGTTCAAATTTTTGGGCTACATCTTTATCAGACATCTCAACCGGAATACTTTCTAACTCTGTGTCCATAATGCTTCGGACGGTTACGCTTGGATCGCAGGTTAATAAATCGACTAATCTTACTCCGCCTAAAACATGATCTTGACGGTCAACAACATATAAGGTGTCGGTAGTATCGGGTAAGTTTCCCCGTTGACGTAAATAACGTAATACCACTTCGATATTGACATCGGGTCGTAAGGTGACGGTATCGGTGTTCATGATACTGCCTGCCGTATCATCAGGATAGCGCAGTGCTTGTTCTACTCTATCCCTGTCCTGGCTGCGCATTGACTTAAGTACTTTCTTGTAAACACCATCGGGTAAGCTGCGAAGAATATAGGCGAGATCATCTGTGTCCATACCTATTGTGGCCTGGGCGAGCTTTTCTGGTGTCATGCTGCTAATGAGTGAATCTTTAAGCTCTTCACCTAATTCGTCAAGAATTTCACCCGCATATTGTTGGTCAATGAGTTGCCATAACACTTGTCGATTTTTGGGCGGTGATGATTCGAGAATTAGGGCGACATCGTTAGGTGACATGGTGTGCAACATGTTACGAGCATGAACAAACAAACCACTGTCTAGCGCTTGAACGAGTTGATTGAGGCGTTGTTCGGTTATCTCATTATCTAGGTACTCTTTACCCATATATCTACTTCCTATTCATCATACTTATATCATAAAGTATGTAATCATTCTGGGCTGCTCAGGTTTTTCTGTTTAAGGCGTATTGGTGCAATAATCGTTGTCTGCTTGTAAGACAATGTAACGCCGAAATGGGATACTTGAGTCGTTTCCTCTGGACGAAATTATGCATGGTCTACGCTGCTATACATCATATTGACGGACGACTGCACGGATGCAGAGTCATACTGGATCCGTTGCTGAAAGCGGCGATATCTGTATTATGTTAAACGCTAAACTCCCGCAGAGTGAACTGATACTTAATCAGATGGGTATCAACTGCGTGAGATAAACCTAAGGGCTAATATTATCGAGGGACTGATGTCTACCGTTGAGCATCAATGTCGTGACAGTTTGGTTAGGCCACGTGTAATAAGAATAATAGTGGATTAAAAAGTGAGTGACTCGCGAATCGTACTCTTCACTGATTTAGCAAGATTCATCAAATTTAGCATTAATCAGATCACACACTGCATTTAATGCTACTTCGGCATCTGGACCCTTTGCGGTCACGGTGATCATTTTCCCTATTCCACTTTCAAGCATTAACAACCCAAGCACACTTGCGGCACTGGCGTTTTTTTCGCCCTGAGTTAAGGTGATGTTCGCGTCAAAATCGGCGGCTAATACCGCGAGTTTTGTTGCTGCACGGGCATGTAATCCTAATTTGTTGGAAATGGTAACTTGGCGTTCAAGTTTGATCATTCATGCAATCCTATGCTCACTTAGCGGTGAGTTCACTTATACTTAATTCTCTGTGGCGAGCATTAACAGTGTGTTTACTGCCTTGCCTAAATCGTTTTGCTAATTGGTCTGCAATATATACCGAACGATGCTGGCCACCCGTACAACCAATCGCGATAGTCAGGTAACTGCGATTGTTACGTTCTAGGTGTGGCATCCAGGTTTCAAATAGGTTTTCAATTTGCCAAATGAACTTGTTGACCAATGGCTGACGCCCTAAAAATTCTTGTACGGGTTCGTCTAATCCTGTCAATGGGCGCAATTCTATTTCCCAGTGTGGATTGGGCAAAAAGCGTACATCAAACATAAAATCCGCTTCAGTCGGCATGCCGTGCTTAAAGCCAAAAGACTCAAAGTTAATGACCAATTCTTTATCGACACTGCCTAGTAGTATTTGCCTAACTTGGTCGCTTAACTCGTAGATATTTAGCGCCGAAGTGTCAATGTAATGGTCAACAATTTTTGCGGTAGGCTCAAGTAAACGGCCTTCTAATTTGATCGCTTCTTGCAGTGAAATATGATTTTTAGATAACGGGTGCAATCGGCGTGTTTCGCTGTAGCGTTTAAGTAACACTTTATCATTGGAATTTAGAAAGAAGCTGATAATTTCAGTGTCATGTTCAAGTAGGGCTAATTGGTCTTGAAGCACTTTGCCTTGTTCAGCAATGTTGCGGACATCAACACTAATCGCAACTAAATCATTACTGCCCTTGAGCTGAGCGAGTAATGTGCCAATGAGGGGTAGAGGCAAATTATCGACACAATAATATCCTAGGTCTTCTAATACTCTTAAGGCAACGGATTTCCCTGAACCTGAACGTCCCGATACTATGACAAGTTTCATGCAGTTATAACCCGATAAAGTTCTGTTGCGTTGTGGCTTTTGCGAAGCTGTTTCAATATTTGCTTATCGCTGAGCTTTTTAGCCATACTCGATAACGTGCCTAAATGTTGTTGGCACTGGTCTGCAGGTACTAACAAAGCAAATAAAATATCCACGGGCTGCTTATCAATTGCATCAAAGGCAATGGCTTCTTCACATTTAACAAATATCGCGATGGGGTGATCGATGGTCGTTAATCGACCATGAGGTATCGCAATGCCATTTCCTATACCTGTGCTACCCATTTTTTCTCTCGCTAATAGGCTTTCAAAAACCTCTTGCGAAGACAGGGTTGGATACTGGGCAGCGACTAAATTGCTGATGAGTTCCAGTACTTTTTTCTTACTGCCCGGTGTGGCACAGGTAGTGCATTCCGGCTGCAGAATGGTACAAAGTTCCATCGTTAGTGTTTTGTATACTTCTCTTTGTGTTTAATTACCTGACGGTCGAGTTTATCGATCAGGGCGTCTATTGCAGCATACATATCAGTATTTTCTGACATAGCAAAAATCTCTGCGCCATTAACGTGGATTTTGGCTTCTGCTTTTTGTTGTAATTTGTCTACATGGAGTACAACGTGTACATTATGGATCTGATCGAAGTGTCGTTCAAGCTTTGAAAATTTACCATTAACATACTCACGTAAAGATTCAGTTATTTCGACATGACGTCCAGTCAGATTTATATCCATAGAAAATCCTCCACAACCTTGTAGGTTATAAACTCTTACGTTGGTTTGAGGGCGGGATTAGCATTGCTTCTCGGTATTTTGCAATCGTACGACGAGCAACGTTTATGCCTTGTTCTGCCAGAAGTTGAGCCATTTTACTGTCACTCAATGGTTTTTTCTGGTTTTCTGCGGCAACCAGCTTTTTGATAAAAGCACGAATTGCTGTTGATGAGCATTCCCCGCCATCGTCAGTGCTGACATGGCTAGAGAAGAAGTACTTTAGTTCAAATAGTCCACGTGGGGTGTGCATATATTTTTGTGTGGTGACTCGTGAAATTGTCGATTCATGCATTTCTACTGCTTCAGCAATATCATTTAGCACCATAGGTTTCATGGCTTCTTCACCGTATTCAAAGAAGCCTTGCTGAAATTGCACAATGCAATTTGCCACTTTGAGTAGAGTATCATTGCGGCTTTCGATACTTTTAATAAACCATTTAGCCTCTTGCAAATGGCCTCGAATAAATTGACTGTCAGACTGATTTTTACTGCTTCTAGCCATGGCGGCGTATTGCTGATTAACGCCAATTTTGGGCATATTGTCTGGGTTTAACTCTACAACCCAACGGCCATTTTTCTTTAGTACCGTGACATCGGGAATAACGAATTCGTCATCGGTGGCGGTGATCAATAAGCCTGGACGAGGATTGAGTGATTGGATTAGGGTGATGGCGTCACGTAACTCATTTTCTTTTAGCTTAGTTTTGCGCATCAATAATCTAAAATCACGCCCAGCAATTAAGGTTAAATAGTCTTTGATTAGCAAACGGGCATTATCGATATGGGGTGTGGTGTTAGAGAATTGCGCTAATTGGATCAATAAACATTCACTTAAATCACGTGCAGCAACACCAACGGGATCAAAGTGTTGAATTCGTTTTAATACAGCTTCAACTTCATCTAACTCAACATTTTCGTCACCCATGGCTTCGAGAATATCGTCGGTACTTTGGGTTAAATAACCGCGTTCATCCACGGCGTCGATGATCGCTGTGGCAATGGCAAGATCGGTCTCTGAAAATGGAGTGAGATTTTTCTGCCATTCTAAATGTTCATACAGACCTTCGGTGGTTTCACCTTGAAACGGCATGTCATCATCGCGCATGCTAGCACTACCTGAACCTGACATCGGCGAGGCGGTGTACACTTCATCCCATGTAGTATCCATGGCTAAATCATCCATGGTTTCTTTGGTCATAGATTCTGCTGTGTCGACTGTTGAGGTGTCTTTTTCAATATTGACAATGCTGTTGTCACTGAAGTCTGTATCAGCTTGGTCGCGATTTTCTTTTACGGGGTCTTTTGCTTCAGAAAACTCATCTTCTATTTCAAGTAATGGATTTGAATCCAATGCTTGTTGGATTTCTTGCTGTAGCTCCAATGACGATAATTGCAGTAAGCGAATGGCTTGCTGCAATTGTGGGGTCATGGTTAAGTGTTGACCCATTTTAAGTTGGAGTGACGCTTTCATTTACCGCTTATCCCTAGATGATTTCCATAAAAGTGACAATTTATAAAACTGTAATGGATTGTCACGTACATCAATGATGTTTAACGCTGTTTAGATATCGTTCAATCAAATGAGTTAGATAGACTAAAGGCCCGTAAAGTAACTATAGCTTGAATTGTTCACCTAAGTACACCGCCCGAACTTGTTGATTGCTCAATACCTCATCAGGTGTGCCTTCGGCAATTAAATTACCTTGGCTGACGATATAAGCTCGCTCACAGACATCTAACGTTTCACGTACGTTATGGTCGGTAATTAATACTCCTAGACCTCGGCTTTTAAGTTGTTGAATGATTTTTTTTATGTCGATGACAGAAATCGGATCAACACCAGCAAAGGGCTCATCGAGTAGAATAAATTTTGGATTGGCGGCTAAAGCGCGCGCAATTTCAACACGACGACGTTCACCACCCGATAACGACATGCCTAGGCTGTCTCGAATATGGGTAATATGGAACTCTTCTAATAGATGCTCAAGCTGTTCAATACGTTGGTTTGTACTGAGTTCTTTGCGGGTTTGCAACACGGCCATAATGTTGTCATACACTGTGAGTTTACGGAAAATACTGGCTTCTTGTGGTAAGTAACCAATGCCTTTGCGAGCTCGCAGATGCATTGGATCGTCAGTGAGATCGTCATCATCAATTAAAATTCGACCCTTATCACTTTTCACTAGGCCGACAACCATATAAAAGGTGGTTGTTTTACCTGCACCATTGGGGCCTAAAAGCCCAACAATTTGGCCTGTTTTAACCGTTAAACTGACATCTTTAACAACTTGACGATCTTTATAGCTTTTAGCCAGATTTTCAGCGGTTAAGGTTATTTGGGTCATGGTTTGATCTGCTTTTTAACTGGGATTTCAGGGAGTTTTTGCTTTGGCGCAGACTCGTCTTGGAAATTCTCAGGTTGAATAATGGTGATAACCCGATCTTGCCCTGTGCCCGAACTTTCAGCAATAAGCTCTTGCGCATTGATGTTGTACTTAATTCGATTACCGGTCACTTGGCTACCCGATTGATTAAGTTTGGCATTACCTGTCAATGTTAGCGTGGTAGTCGCAAGGTCATAGGATATTTCGTCGGCACTGGCAGTACCAATTTGACCGTCATCTAATTCTTGTGAAAACGTCGCGGGTTTGCCAGTGGCGATAAGTTTCTTACTGGTGCTGTTTTCGGGGGTAAACGCCCGTAATTCATCAGCATTGATATTAATACTGCCTTGGACAATCTTAACCGGACCATTAAAAATGATTTGGTTATTTTTTATGTCAGCAAATTGGCTAACCGCAACAATTTTTAATTCTTGTTTCAGATCACCTTGTTTCGCCATAGCAGGCAAACTCAACAGGCAAAGTATGCTGCTCAATAACATAACATTGGCGCGAGTGTGGAGACGATTAATGTGGCTCATATGTTCCTTCTACCTGGCTCAGTAGCGATAATTGTTGCGAATTCAAGTCAGCATGTAGGCCTAAGCCTTTAATAATAAACCCTTTGCCTTTGATATACACCATCTCTTGTGAGGTGCCTATCATAGTGGTTAAGTCTACCGTCACCGCTTGGGTACTCAATGACTGCAGGGGTTCTTCTATATCAATGGCATCAATAATAACATTGTTTTCTAATATGACTTTGCTGGTGTTTTTATTCAATTGTCCTCGATCTGCACTTAATTGCCATTGTGCTTTACCATTTTCAGGGTAAATGAGGTATATCGGTTTGGTAAAGTGAGTGATGTCACTTGAAGCATAATGCTCCATGTGCTCGGCGCTGACTCGACTTTCGACAAAACCTTGTTGATTGAATTCCGTGGTGCGTAGGTTATCTGCAATAAAGTCAGGGCGCTCAATACCAGGTACTTTCACCGAGTCCATTTCACTGCGTTTTATTTGTGCTTGCCAGTACAACATAAAAGCAAGACCAAAAAAAGCCACAATACTTAGGGTGATCCGATTCATATACTCATTCCATGAGCACTGGCAAATTTATCTTGGCTTAAGAGTAATAAGTCAGTCAGTTCTCGCAAAGCTCCATGTCCGCCGTTTAAGGTCGTTGTCATGTGACAATGTCGTTTTACAAACGGATGACCATCGCCGACACACACGGAGAGACCTACGGCTTTCATTACGGGCAGATCAACCATGTCATCGCCAATGTAGGCTACTTGTTCGGCGCTTACATTATACAGCGACATAAGTTGCTCAAAAGGTTCAAATTTATTATCAATGCCTTGATAAATATGTTTGATTCCTAATCCGGTCATTCGGGTTTCGACAATTTTTGATTGACGACCTGTAATGACGGCAACATGAATATCGCTAGTGAGAACTGAGCGTATACCGTAGCCATCGCGAGTATGAAAGGCTTTGAGTTCTTCGCCAGCATTACTGAGATAAATACGTCCATCTGAAAAGACCCCATCGACATCACAGATTAACAGTTTAATTTTCTGAGCTCGCTGCCAAATATCATTACTGATAGGGCCGTAAAATCCTTGGTGACACGAGGTTGATTCTGACATGATTAAATGACTCCAGCTTTAACCATATCGAGCATGTTTAATGCCCCGATCGGTTGGTGTTTTTCATTGACGACAACCAGTCCGTTGATGTTTTTTTCATCCATGATTTGTAGCGCTTGTGCAGCTAAAATACCCGTGGGGCAGGTCACACAGTTTTTGGTCATCACCAGGGCTATCGAAGTGGTACGAAGGTTCACTTCGGCATCGATGACCCGGCGTAAATCACCATCAGTAAAAATACCCACTAGTTTGGCTTCATGGTTGACTACCGCCGTCATGCCAAGGCCTTTTTTAGATATTTCATAAAGCGCTTCAGTAATACAAATAGCATCACTGACGATAGGCAAATCATCGCCTTTATGCATGACATCGTCTACTTTTAGTAATAATTTTCGCCCCAATGAGCCACCAGGATGTGATAAGGCAAAGTCATCACGGGTAAACCCTTTTGCTTGCAACAATGCAATGGCTAATGCATCACCCATTGCTAGCGTAGCAGTGGTGCTAGACGTCGGCGCTAATCCTAACGGGCATGCTTCTTCTTGTACTTCAATGCATAAATGAATTTTAGATAAACGCGCCATGTTAGAGTCTGGTTTACCTGTTACGGCAATAACAGGCACGCCCATACGTTGAATCACAGGCATTAACGTGAGTATTTCGCTCGATTCACCTGAATTGGAAATCGCCAGTACAATATCGTTCTTAGCCAATGCGCCTAAATCACCATGACTGGCCTCACCAGGATGAACAAAAAATGCCGGCGTGCCGGTACTGGCAAACGTCGCGGATATTTTATTACCGATATGACCCGATTTGCCCATTCCCATGACAATCACTTTGCCTTTGCACTGCATAATGAGTTCACATGCTTGGCCAAACTCAACTGAGTCCACATATTGATATAAATTATCTAAAGCAGCTTTTTCAATATCAATGACTTTACGGCCCCATTGACGAAATTGAGTTTGATTTACCATACGGCTCTCTCTTTTAGCTTAAGACTTTACCTTTAATGCTCCAATCTAATGGGATTGAAATACAATAATTTGGTACGCAATAAAGGTGATTAATAATAGTGCGCCATGCCAACGAGTCAGTTGTTGCTTGGTGCCACTGGATAATACTAAAACGGCTAATGCAGTACTGGTGCCCAATACCATATAGAAGTCTCTTCCACTGGCAGAGGCATCTATTTCGCCAGGGGCAATTAACCCTGGTAGTGCCAGTACGGCAAGAATGTTAAATAAATTCGATCCAACGATATTACCAATAGCGAGATCGTGTTCTTTTTTTAATACGCCAGCAATACAGGCTGCTAATTCTGGTAGGCTTGTTCCCACTGCAATAATGGTTAATCCAATGACAAGATCTGACAAGCCATAAAACTTTGCAATACCCACAGCACCATCTACCATCCAACTCGCTGATAGCGGGAGGAATATAATACCGACGATTAGCCAAATGATAGCATGAAAGGTTGAGACATTTTTAGGGATATCAGATCCAAGTTCAGTATCTAAGCTGTCGGTTGTTCTATCATGAGTCGCTTGCCAAATGAAATATCCCATTAACACGAAAAGTACCACGATGAGCATGATACCTTCTGCTCGTGTTAGCACATTATCATGCAGGGTATAGCCAGCAAATACCGTGGCGGCTAGCATAATAGGTATTTCGCGTTTTAAGGTCTTTGAGGCTACGCTAATGGCGCCAAGTAAGGCGGTTAATCCTAATATTAAGGTGATGTTAGCAATGTTTGAGCCCAGTACGTTACCCACGGCGGTATCACGCATGCCATCCATTGAGGCCGTAGCTGCAACAAACATTTCAGGTGCAGAGCTACCCATCGCAACAATGGTCAATCCAATTAACATGGGAGGCAAGCCTAAATTTCGCGCAAATGCCGCCGCTCCGTAAACAAATCTATCCGCACTCCAAACTAAAACAGCAAGGCCAGCAACTAACATTAGAATATTAACTAGCATGTGATTCCGATAGTGATCATTAATTAACGAGCATTTTCGCTGGATTTTTATCAAATTGAAAGTCAAATTGAAAGCATTGCACAGTAATTGTACTCGAAATGATGTGTGGTGATATGGATATAGTTGTCGCTTAATCGACAATTACAGTACAATTTACACCTTAACTTAATGCAAGGAAGGCAGTTATCTCCTCAACGCCAATGTCTGATATGAGTAAATCAAATAATAATCCTTTGGTCGAAGTCAACCATATGGCCTTTAGCCATGGTTCGCGCGTGATTTTTAACGATATTTCTTTATCGATCCCCAAAGGCAAAGTAACGGCAATTATGGGACCTAGTGGTATTGGTAAAACCACCTTGTTAAAATTGATTGGGGGACAGTTAACCCCTAATACCGGACAAGTCTTGTTCGACGGTCACGATTTACATAAGCTTAAGCGCAAGGAACTTTTTGAATTGCGCAAGCGGATGAGTATGCTGTTTCAAAGCGGTGCATTATTTACCGACCTTAATGTATTCGATAACGTGGCATTTGCATTGAGAGAACATTCTGGATTACCAGAAGATATTATCCGCTCCATTGTATTGATGAAGCTGCAAGCGGTAGGTCTTCGTGGTGCAGCGTATATGATGCCTAACGAATTATCCGGTGGTATGCAGCGTCGAGCAGCATTGGCTAGGGCGATTGCACTAGAACCTGAAATGGTGATGTACGATGAGCCATTTGCGGGACAAGATCCAATTTCAATGGGGATGCTGGTAAAACTTATTCGTGAGTTGTCGGATTCATTAAAACTGACTTCTGTGGTGGTCTCTCACGATGTGGATGAAGTATTAGGTATTGCAGATTATGTCTATGTAATAGCAGACAAAAAAGTCATTGCTCATGGTACCCCAGAGCAATTACGTCAATCTGACAATCCGCAGTTGATCCAATTTATTCAAGGCGCACCAGATGGCCCTGTGCCATTCCATTATCCTGCAGAGGATTATCAAGAGGAGCTACTTCGTGGGCGCAATTGATTATATTGCCGATATTGGCGCATATGCACTGAAACTCGTGCAGGGCCTCGGTCGGGCTGGCATCATGTTATGGCGCGCGATCGTGCGTGTTCCGAATATCAAAAAAGGCACGCCATTACTTATCAAGCAGATTTATGTGCTTGGTGTCCGTTCTATGGTTATCATTATAGTATCAGGCTTGTTTATTGGCATGGTATTAGCCCTACAGGGATATAATATTTTAGTTGGGTTTGGTACTGAAGAAAGTTTAGGCCCAATGGTGGCGTTAAGCTTATTACGAGAACTTGGACCCGTTGTTGCCGCGTTATTATTTGCCGGACGAGCGGGCTCGGCGCTAACCGCCGAAATTGGTCTAATGAAATCGACTGAACAATTGTCAAGTTTAGAAATGATGGCGATAGACCCTTTAAGGCAAATCATTGCGCCGCGCTTTTGGGCAGGTGTTATCAGTATGCCATTACTCGCACTAATGTTTAGTTTGGTGGGTATTTTTGGTGGACATTTAGTCGGTGTTGAATGGAAAGGTATTGATAGTGGTGCGTTTTGGTCTATTCTTCAAGCATCGGTTGAGTGGCGACAAGATATTGTTAATTGCTTGATAAAAAGTGTTATTTTTGGTGTGGTGGTCACATGGATAGCCTTGTACCGAGGTTATGAAGTCGAACCCAATCCAGAAGGCATTAGCCGTGCGACAACCTCAACGGTTGTGCAGGCAAGCTTAGCTGTTTTAGCACTGGACTTTTTGCTGACAGCAATCATGTTCGGAAATTAAGATTTTTTCATTATTTAGATTAATTTAAGTGGTTTAATAGTATGTTGACACGGAAAATTGAGTTATTAGTAGGCGTGTTTTTATTGTCAGGTCTATTGGCATTTTGTGTATTAGTATTCAATGTTGCTAATGTTAAAGTAAAAACCGATGCCCAGACTTATACATTAGTGGCTGAGTTTAACAATATTGGCGGACTAAAAGTACGTTCGCCTGTAAAAGTCGGTGGCGTAGTGGTTGGTCGCGTGACTGATGTTGCCCTTGATAGCCATAAATTAGTGCCTATTGTGACGTTAACAATGGATAAGCGTTTCGATAAATTCCCTGAAACGAGCAGTTTGGCCATTTTGACTTCAGGGTTACTCGGGGAGCAATTTATTGGCTTAACGCCTGGGTTTATGGACGATGATATTTCGATGCTTGCCGATGGCGATAAAGTACATGACACTCGTGGAGCATTGATTTTAGAAGATTTGATTGGTCAACTTTTGTACAGTATGTCATCTGCAGATAAATAGGATCCCTATTATGAAAATATTTTTTAGTCGTGTTATTGCTTTATGCCTAGTGGGCAGTGTTGTGATAAGTCAAGGTGCTATGGCTGCCAATGATGAGGTTAATACCAATGACCCTTATGAGATGATCAAACAAGTATCTAATATGACTTTTGATCGATTTAAATCAGACAACACGTTAATTAATAATGATTTAAGTCACTTGAAAGTGATTGTTCGAGAAGAGCTTATGCCTTATGTCGATTATAAATATGCCGCTTACAAAGTGATGGGGCAGTATTTAAGTGATACAACGGTAGATCAACGTAATCGTTTTGTTGAAGCTTTTGAAGGGTATCTAGTCGCGACCTATGCGCAAGCATTAACAGAATATACTGATCAAAAAGTCGCTTTTGATCCGCCGAGAGATTTTAGCGATGAGAAAATAGTTGAAGTGAACGTCCAGATCCTTGAGCAAGGTCGTCCACCGATTAAAATTCAATTTAAAGCGCGTCGTTTAAAAGACAACACTTGGAAAGCATTTGATTTAGTGGCGGAAGGCGTGAGCTTATTGGCCTCTAAGCAATCTGAAATTTCGAATTTAATCCGTCAGCAAGGTATTGAAGCGGTTATTACCATGTTGAATGATAAAACCCAGCAGAGAATTGATCGTCAACCTGCAAAAGAAGCTGCAGCTGCGTGATTACCTTTAATCAACAAGACGACCGTTGCATTGTTAGCGGTCGGTTAACTCAAGATGAGGTGAAACAATTGTGGCCTAAACGCCATGAATTGTTTACTGCATCAACCCAAGTGGTAGACTTATCAGCAGTGGAATACGTCGACAGTGCAGGTGTTGCATTGTTATTAGCGTTAATCAAACTGCATGTTTCAAGCAGTCAGGAAACAAGTGTGTCACGTCAATTGGTTAATCCAAGTGTTCAGCTCAAGAAAATGATTGAGCTTTATGATTTAGACGCTTTTTTCAGCCAAGTATAGAATTGAATAGTAAAGGTAATTGATTTCATGGAATGCAAAGATATTGAACAACTTTTAACCGAGGCGTTGTCGCTAACAGAAGCGCATGTGACCTCTGATGGTAGCCACTACAAAGTGGTCGCTGTGGGCGAATGTTTTGACGGCATGAGCCGCGTAAAACAACAGCAGGCGATTTATACCCATTTAGCGGAGCAGATTGCCAATGGTGAATTGCACGCATTAACGATTAAAACTTTTACGCCTACCCAGTGGAAGCGTGAAAAACTTTTCAATATGTAACAACTGAGATTCACATTGGATAAATTAACTATTAAAGCCAGTAATCCTTTAGCTGGCGAAGTCGTGATCTCGGGTGCAAAAAACGCAGCATTGCCAATTTTAATGGCTGGCGTACTAGCAGAAACAGATTTTATTGTTTCAAATGTACCTAAACTTCGTGACGTCATCACCAGTTGCGAACTGTTACGTTGTTTAGGCGCAGAGGTTGAAGACTTAGGCGATAGCCGCATTCGTATTTCAACCACGCATTTAAATAACTATTGTGCCCCTTATGACTTAGTCAAAACAATGCGTGCTTCTATTCTTATTTTAGGCCCACTGCTTGCCCGTTATGGTACTGCAGACGTTTCTTTACCCGGCGGTTGTGCTATCGGCGCCCGTCCGGTCAATTTGCATTTGCACGGCTTGGAGTTAATGGGGGCCAAGATTGAAGTTAAAGAGGGCTACATCAAAGCGCGAGTTGATGGCCGTTTAAAAGGCGCCCATATCTTTATGGATATGGTCAGTGTCGGCGCAACAGAAAACTTGCTTATGGCAGCCGCGCTAGCGGATGGCACAACGGTTATTGAAAATGCTGCTCGTGAGCCTGAAGTGACTGATTTAGCAAATTGCTTAATTGCTATGGGTGCGAAAATCACCGGTGTTGGTTCTGCCACGTTAACGATTGAAGGGGTGGAGCGTTTATCCGGTTGTGAATATCGCGTGATGCCTGATCGTATCGAAACAGGGTCATTCCTGGTTGCGGCGGCGGTAACGCGTGGCAAAATTCGTTGTGTGTCAGCAGACCCTATTGGATTAGAGTCGGTATTATCCAAGCTTGAAGACGCCGGTGCCGAGATCACCACAGGCGAAGATTGGATTGAGCTTGATATGAAAGGCCAACGTCCAAAAGCCGTAAACATTAAAACGGCACCTTACCCTGGATTTCCGACCGACATGCAGGCGCAATTTTGTGTGTTAAATGCGCTGGCAGACGGGACGGGTAGAGTGACTGAGACGATTTTTGAAAATCGGTTTATGCATGTGCCAGAATTAAGCCGTATGGGGGCTAATTTAGAGCTGGAAGGTAATACCTGCATTATTCATGGTATTGAGCGTTTAAATGGTGCCCAAGTGATGGCGACCGATTTACGTGCCTCGGCCAGCTTAGTGATTGCCGGCTTAATGGCTGAAGGAACCACGACAGTGGCTCGTATCTACCATTTAGATCGTGGTTATGAGCACATAGAAGCAAAATTCAAAGGGCTAGGCGGCGAAGTTATCCGCGTTAGCTAACTTAATATAATACTTGCTTATTCACTAAGACCGCACTTAACCGTGCGGTTTTTTATTTGATATGTGTCAAAAATTCTTAAATAAACCTCACCGCATCGCAAAGTAATTGCAAAGCTGATCACTTCTTCATAATGGTAAACTGTTAATGTGTTGTGATGACGACTTTCATCACGTTTAACATTTATTTATTTTACGGCCTCGTGTTTTTTGCGATTGGTTGCGTGGTGGTGTTTCGGAATTTTAAATATAGTCAGCTATCTATATCTGAGACGTTATGGGCGCTGGCGCTTTTTGGTTTCTTTCATGCTTTTCATGAGTGGTCTGAGCTATACGCCATCTTATTCAGTGATGATATCTCGCCAAAATATCATTCTGTGGTGCAATGGTTAAGAGTGATAAAACTGTCACTTTCTTTTGCTGGCTTGATGATTTTTGCTTGGCTTTTATTCCGAATTTGCCCTAAAACGTGTGCAAGAATAGGCCAGTTTATTACCGCAGCAATTATGGTGATTTATATTCTGGTGATGTTGTTCTTATATCAAAGGAGTTCAGTGCTGGCGGAAACATTTGCACAAGCTGCCAGCTACACTCGTTTTTTACTCGGCTTTGGTAGTGCCACCTTAGCCGGAGTGGGTATCGCTGTTTATGGTCATCAATTGCGTCAGGATAGTCACGAATATGGGCAGTATTTTATTGCCACTGGTGTTGGGTTATTTATCTACGGTGTATTGGCTGGTTTAGTGCCGACAGAGCTTCATTCTTCCGTTCCAGTGTATAGAACCTTAGCGGCCACTTTTGTGTTGATCACGCTCTACAAGGCACTCAATATTTTTGATATTGAGAAAGAAATGGCCACAGAGGCTAAGCTGAAGCGAGCTATTGAAGCGGATAAATATAAAGCCATTGGGCATTTAGCGATGGGAATAGCCCATGAAATTAATAACCCTTTGGCTTCTTCTACTTTGGCATTGGATTTACTCGAACGAAAACTTCCAGTGAAGTTGGATGAGTTAACGGATTATATTAATAGAGCGCGCTTAGGCATTGATAGGGCATCTGTTATCAGTAAAGAATTACTGGCCTATGCTCACACCGATTTGGGTAACGCTCAAAAGGTGTATTTTTGTGATGTCATTTATGGCGCTAAGCAATTAATGAGTCATAAAATTGTCCCTTACGTTATCAATATTGATTGTGATCCATCCTTAAGTATCATTGGTCAGAAGGTGAAGTTGGAAGAGTTATTAATTAACTTACTTAATAACGCCATGGATGCCAGTGGTCATAACTCTCATATCGATATCAGCGTCACTAGAGATGAGCATCAGGTTTTATTTGAAGTCAGAGACTATGGCGATGGAATGAATGAGCAAACGCAGCAACAAGCCACAGAATTGTTTTACTCAACTAAACCTATAGGTAAGGGAACGGGATTAGGCTTGGCTATTTGTAAGCAAATTGTCAGTGCTCATAAAGGGAAAATGAACATTATCAGTGCCAAAGGCGTTGGTACTAGAGTACTTATCCGTTTTGCCACAGGGGGGGAGTGTGAATGGTTAACGTGTTAATTGCAGAAGACGATCATGAACTTAGGCGAAATATGGTCGATATTCTTCAACTTGAAGGCTATCAAGTCACCGGTGTTGACAGTGGTGAAGCTGCAATTACTGCTTGTGAGCAGCAAAATTATGATATTGCTCTGTTAGATTTAGTGATGTCTGGTATGACAGGTGTTGAGGCCATTTCCAATTTACGCCAACTTAACCCCTATATGGCGGTGGTCATTGTGACGGCTTATGCCACGGTTGATACCGCTGTGGATGCGATGAAAAAGGGTGCCGATAATGTTATCACTAAGCCTTTTAATAGTTCGGTGTTAATTGTCACTATAAAACGCAGTATTCAAGAAAAACTATTATTAAAAACAACCAATGATATCGATCCAGATTGTGTCTATTCTGCGTTAGCAAACGCCTTGCGACGCGAAACACTTAAGCAGTTAGGTACTCATAAGCAGCTAAAGTTTATGGATCTTTGCCGATTAGTGGGGGTTGCAGACCATACCAAATTTAATTTCCACTTACGCCAGCTAAAAAAAGCAGGTTTGGTAATGCAAAATGAGAGCAAGATCTACATTTTAACAAGTACCGGTCAATTCGTATTACAAAACCACAACTTATCATTATAGTTTTAATGCATTTAAATCAGTTGGTTAAGTTTATTGTGATAACAATAGTTCACAAGTTGTTAGAGACTGTGAACTATCGTTATCTATCTCTTTATAGGTAATCCGCAAATACTGAGCATATGTCCAAAGAGACATATCAATCACGCCCAACAACATTGTGCAGTGATTGAAAGCCAATTTGAGGATGAACTGATGAAAACAATAATTCCATACAAAAAATTACTTCTTGCCAGTATGATTACCATGCTTGTTGCTTGTGGTAGTGACAATGACGATACCGTTACTCCACCACCAGCAGATGAAAATACCCCCCCAGTAGCAACTGCTGATATTGCCAATGTTCTGGCTGCACAAGTTGTGACCATTGATGTGCTAGCAAATGACACCGATGCCGATGGCGACACCTTGGCAATTGTTTCTGTTGATTCTGGTAGCGCAGTGATTAAAGATGGCAAGGTTGACTTTACCGCTGGTGCAGAAGCCGGTGAAGTGACGTTTAATTACACCATTACTGATGGCACCGACGAAGCATCAGCTGTAGCCACGGTAACCGTAGAGGCTATTCCTGAGCCAGAAGCATTAAGCTATGTCGGGTCTTCATCTTGTGCTGCCTGCCACGCTGATACGCACGAGACTTTTGTAAAAACTGGTCACAACTTCAAAATCATGAAAAACCCGGGCAATGATGCTCCGGTATTTCCGTATACTCCTGCTACAACCATTATTGGCGCTATCGATTTGTTGGTCAATTCAACAGCCAATAATGATTTAGGTGCACCAACAAGTTATGACGAGGTCTCATATACTGTTGGTGGTTACGGTTGGAAAATGCGCTGGTTAGACAAAGATGGCTACATCGTTACCGGTCAAGACGTGCAATACAATATTCGTAATGCTGCTGGTGAATTGAATATTCCTGATAATCATCCAGGTGATGTGGATGTTATGGGCGATTACAAGGGAGACCAATTCAATGTTAAATATAGCTGTGGTAACTGTCATACAACGGGGTGGAAACGTACGACTGATGTAGCAGGTGGCGATACTCGCAGCCCATTACGTCAAGATGATCTTCCTGGCATGGATGGTACCTTTGCAGAGCAAGGCGTTCAGTGTGAATCTTGTCATGGCGCGGGTAGTGAGCATGTCAAAGCACCATCATCAGAAAATATCGTTAAGATTGCCGTTGCTCGTATAACCGAAGATTTCTTAGCCGATGATATGGGCTATGGTAAAGCGGTCACATGCGCCGAGTGTCATACTCGTGATGGTGAGAAAGATTACCCAACATTTATTAGCCATTATAACGATGCCTTCCCTGATGGAAGTAAAGTCGGTGGTCGTATCATCTCTAGTGGTGGATTATCAAAGCATCACCAGACTGGCGATGAAATGTTAGGCGTTGTACCTGAAGACCATGGCACTTATAAAGCCGGTGACGAAATTGGTCCTAAGAGCGGTATGGCGTGTACCTCTTGTCATGATTCTCACAAGTCTACCTTAAATGCAGACAGTGCTGATGGTTTGCATACTGGTGCAGTTAAAGAGTGTTCTTCTTGCCATATGGGTGAATACAAGAAAGAGTTTACCGTTGGAGTACATGAGTTTGTTGCAGAGTGTACCGACTGTCATATGCCAAAATTGGCTAAGAGCGCAGTAAAACATTTCGGAAAAGATGGCACAACGGCCTTTGGTGACGTCAAATCTCACCTGTTTACTCTTGACCTAGACCCTGCCGCGAAGCAGTTCACTGAAGATGGTAAGTTCCAAATGCCTTGGGCAACCGCGCAGTACTCTTGCGGTGAGTGCCATGCTGATTATGCTGATAAAGCAGCAGCACTACCTGATGGTAAAATGCATAAGTAAACATTAGCGCTACCTTAAAGCCATGCGGTATTCCGCATGGCTTTTTTTATTGTTAAATGATGAAGCCGTCAATAATCTGGTTTTAGATTATCCATGTAACTGTTGTGATGAAACTGTTTGAGTAACTTAAATGAGTTAACGAATTAACCGCTTAATGAAAAAAGCCATCAATATTAATTGATGGCTTTTTTCATTAATGTTTAACTGCCGGGGTTTATGGATCAAAGACCTTATGTTGCTCACTATTCACCAAGGCAAAATAGTTTCAAACCATCATTTGGCGTTATTGAACCATCCCGCCAGTATTAAGCGAGTGTTATTACCAAGTAGCGCTAACATGAATGAATTTACACAATATAATCATGACTTACATTGTTGAACAAACTAAAGCTCAGCTGCAAGAAGATAAAATACTTACCCCGCACTAAAAATAGTGATTGAGTTGATTTAGGTTGTCGTGGTGATGCAGGGGAATAAATTAGCGCTCAACAGTAACAATAGTCGTATCCTTCATAAGATATTAATCAACACAAACAGTCTAAAGATAAATTAGATCAACAATCGGTGGGTAAAAAGTAGTGTGGGTAAAACATCAATGCAGACGGATACACTGATGCTATAAAGGTAATTATTGTTGAACGAGACATTATTCCCAAAGGGAATTATTAATAGTTTGGTTTTCAAAAACGGCATGTCGTCGGCATCGTTATTCACTGCATAGTCAAAGCGTTTCAAGTTCAATTATTGACGACGAACAAGGTAATCGTTTTGTTGCTAAATTCCCCTAAGGGATAAATAGCCCATGATGAAGGCGTTAAAGCCTATGGCGTTTACTTATCGCTATATCCGTTATTGCCTTATTGAGTAATATGTTAGCCACAATTATGCTGAAAATGATATCAGGATGACAAAAGTGCATCAAAAGACCTGCCTGCTTTAGGCATTGGCAGGCCATAGATGTTTTACTTAATTCGACGTCACTAATCGACTTAGTTAATCGACTTAGCAAAAAGCTAAAATTTCAGCAACACATGGCTTAGCATTTCAGTTAAAGAATAAATTGTCTTATATATTTATATATATATTTATCTAAGAAAATGCGGAATCGTTAGCGCTAGTGTTGTACAAAAAAAGCCATTCAATTGAATTAATGCTATTCGGATAAGCACTATTGTTTATATCTAAGTGGATAGCGACTGGGTATGTAGAGCACTGAGCGTGGATA